>CBFHUV010000099.1:0-7247 GCA_965659055.1 Polaribacter sp. | reverse complement strand
AAAAGCATTCCAAATCCACCATTCATAACTTCACCCCAACCAACGCCTCCTCCGTTGTGAATAGAAACCCAAGTTGCTCCTCTAAAACTATCTCCTATCACATTGTGTATGGCCATGTCTGCAGTAAATTTACTTCCGTCATAAATATTAGAGGTTTCTCTGTATGGAGAATCTGTTCCACTTACATCGTGATGGTCTCTTCCTAAAACAACTGGGCCAATTTTGCCAGCAGCAATCGCTTGGTTAAATGCGGTTGCAATTTTTGCACGTCCTTCGGCATCAGCATACAAGATACGTGCTTGTGAGCCAACGACCATTTTATTTTTCTTGGCATCTTTTATCCAAGTAATATTGTCTTGCATCTGCAATTGAATTTCTTCAGGAGAACTTTCCATGATTTCTTGAAGGACCTCCATTGCAATTTGATCGGTTTTGTCTAAATCTGTTGGGTTTCCAGATGCACAAACCCATCTAAAAGGGCCAAATCCATAATCAAAACACATCGGGCCTAAAATATCTTGCACATAAGAAGCATATTTGAAATCAATGCCATTACTCGCCATAACGTCGGCTCCAGCTCTTGATGCTTCTAATAAAAATGCATTTCCATAATCAAAAAAGTAGGTTCCTTTAGCCGTATGCTTGTTTATTGCAGCCGCGTGTCTTCTTAGCGTGGCTTGAACTCTTTCCTTAAAAATCTTAGGTTCTTCGCGAATCAATCGGTTCGATTCTTCATAAGAAACTCCTATTGGATAATACCCTCCTGTCCAAGGAATGTGCAAAGAGGTTTGGTCAGATCCTACATGGATAAAAATATCTTCTTCATCAAATCGTTCCCAGATTTCCACCACATTTCCAATGTAGGCTATAGAAACAACTTCATTTTTAATTTGGGCTTCTCGAACTCTTTGTAGCAGGGCATCCATAGAATCAATTAATTCGTCTACCCAACCTTGTGCATGTCTTTTTGTAGCGGCTTTAGCGTTGACTTCTGCACAAATCGTTATACAACCCGCAATGTTTCCTGCTTTTGGTTGTGCACCACTCATTCCGCCCAATCCAGCAGTTAAAAATATTTTTCCAGAGGGAGTTTCTCCTTTCGGCAATATTTTTCTAAAGGCATTCAGTACCGTAATTGTGGTTCCATGTACAATTCCTTGAGGACCAATGTACATAAAGGATCCTGCCGTCATTTGTCCATATTGGGTAACCCCTAATGCATTGTATTTTTCCCAATCGTCAGGTTTTGAGTAATTTGGAATCATCAAGCCATTGGTTATCACCACTCTTGGAGCATGTATGGAAGATGGAAATAACCCCATGGGATGACCAGAATACAAATGCAAGGTTTGTTCATTGGTCATGGTTGCCAAATACTGCATCACTAATAAATATTGCGCCCAATTTTGAAAAACGGCGCCATTTCCTCCGTAGGTAATTAACTCTTCAGGGTGCTGGGCAACAGCCGGATCTAAATTGTTTTGAATCATCAGCATAATGGCTGCTGCCTGACTTGATTTTGCAGGATATGCATCAATGGGTCTTGCGTATATTTTATAAGTCGGCTTAAAACGATACATATAGATTCTACCAAAGTCTTGCAGTTCTTGAGCAAATTCTTTGGCCAATTCTGCATGCCATTCTTTTGGAAAATACCGCAGGGCATTTCGTATTGCCAATTGTTTTTCTTCAATCGTTAATATGTCTTTCCTTTTTGGAGCTCTATTGGCATCACTCGGATACGCTTTTTTTGGTGGGAGTGATTTTGGTATTCCTTCTAAGATGTGCTCTTGAAACGTCATGTCGAATTATTTTACAATGAATGATTGGCTTTTTACCATTTCGATAAGTGTATTGATATCATCTTTTAAGATGCGATCCTCTTCAAGTTTTGCTACTTTTTCTCGAATGATGGCGAAATTCTTTTCTATAATTTCAGAAAAGGTATTGGGTCTTCTAAATTCCATCGCTTGAGCTGCATACATCAATTCAATGGCAATAATTTTTTCAAGATTTCCTAAAATTTGATTGAATTTACGTCCAGAAATACTTCCCATAGACACATGATCTTCCTGTCCTAAAGAAGTGGGTACGCTATCCGCCGATGGCGGAAAACACAATGATTTATTTTCGGTAACCAACGCTGCAGTTGTATACTGTGGAATCATAAAACCAGAATTTAGGCCTCCAGCCTCAGTAAGTAAACGAGGTAAACCATATTTTCCTTCTAATAATAAGTAACACCTTCTATCGGCAATATTCCCTAATTCTGAAGCAGCTATGGAACCATAGTCTAAGGCCATTGCCATAGGTTGGCCATGAAAATTTCCACCAGAAATGGCTTCAGTTTCACTCAATACAATGGGATTGTCGGTAACAGAGTTCATTTCAATTTCTGCCAATTCATTTAGGTGGTAATACGCATTTCTAGAAGCTCCATGAACTTGTGGGATACAACGCATAGAGTAGGGGTCTTGCACACGTGCGCACTCCAAATGATTTTCTACATTTTGTGAGCCTTTTAAAAACATACGCATGCGTTCTGCAACCAATACATTTCCCTTAAACGGACGTATTTCATGTAAGGCAGCCTTAAATGGTGAGGCACTCCCTTGAAAACCTTCCAAACTCATTGCTCCGGCTAAATCAACTAAATCAAGTAAATAGTCCATTTTATATAAGCCTGTAATGGCATGTGCTAGAATAAATTGAGTACCATTAATAAGAGCCAAGCCTTCTTTGGCTTGCAATTGAATCGGAGTAAGTCCGTGTTTTTGTAAAACTTCTTTTGCTGGCACAATAGCGTGATCTACCCACAATTCACCTTCACCTATTAAGGGTAAAAACAGATGGGATAATGGAGCTAAATCACCTGAAGCTCCAACGGATCCTTGCTCAGGAACCACAGGAAGCAAATCGTTATTAATACAATATAGAATGCGTTCTATGACTTCGAGTCGAATTCCAGAAAAACCCTGACAAAGCGCATGCACCTTACATATCATCATTATTTTAGAAAGTTCTTTATCGATCGGATTGCCAACTCCAACCGCATGCGTAATTAAGAGATTCTCTTGGAGCTTACTTGTTTCTTGAGCTGTAATTTGGACATCACACAAAGGGCCAAACCCTGTATTAATTCCATACACAGCCTTGTTTGAACTGGCCATGATTTCTACTTTTTTTCTACACGATACTACTTTGTCAATAGCCTCTTGGGTTAAGGTGGCCTCCAGGCTGCCTTTAGTGATAGCCATGACCTTGGCTACTGTAAGTTGATCCATACCGTATTTAAACATCATTCCATTTATTTTATGTGATTTCATACAAATTTATTCATATTTTTGATGCTTAACAAGACTAATATTGTTTATAATTGATAACTATGAGTAATCAAATAGAACTAAGACATATGCATTATTTTTTGGCAGTTGCAGAAGAATTGCATTTTCGAAGAGCTGCCGAAAAGTTATTTATATCTCAACCTGGCTTGAGCAGGCAAATTAAACAAATGGAGAAGGATCTTGGAGTACAATTATTTGTACGTCATAATCGGAAGGTGCAGTTGACAAAAACTGGAGATTATCTAAAAAAGGAATTGGAAATTCAGTTGAAAAGTTTGGAACATGTATTGCATCATGCAAAACTCTTAGATAAAGGAAAGGATGGAGATCTCCGATTTGGTTATGTAGGTTCTGCCATGCAACAAATTATTCCATCTATTTTAATGCAATTCCAAAAAGCCTATCCAAAAGTTTTATTTCGCTTGACTGAAATGGACAATCAAACACAGATAGATCAGTTAATTTCTCGCGAAATAGATTTGGGCTTTGTTCGATTAGAAAGAGTTCCAAGAGGACTTGAAATACAAGCCGTTTTAAAAGAGAATTTTTGTTTGGTATTGCCAAAAGAACACTTTCTTAATGAACATAATTTCAAGGACATTTCGCAATTAAAGGATGAGTCTTTTATACTTTTTGATGAACAATACAGCAGTTCTTATTATGAAAAGGTCATGCAGATTTTTGATGATCAAGGCTTTTCACCTATTGTATCGCACAATACCATACATGCAAGTTCCATTTATAGGTTGGTAGAAAATGGTTTTGGAGTCTCTATTGTTCCTAAATCATTAACTCAGCTAAATTATGAAGGTCTCAAATTTATTGAGTTGGACATGATTCCGCAAAAAACGGTACTCTCAGTAGTTTGGAATAAGCAAAATAGAAATCCGAGTTTGGATGCTGTTATTCAGCTGATCGTGTGTGAGTAATAAACAAAAAAATTCCGAACAAATGTTCGGGTTTTAAGTGGTACCTCCAGCGACTTTAATGTTCTACTTGGGTGCAATTCTTTTTATTATAAATTAAAGGGAAGGGGTTTATATTATTTCATTAAATTTGATTTTATAAAATTTATCTTATGAATCCAGACTAATTAAAAGTAAGTGCTCTTTATTAAGACTGAAGAAAAGAAATAAGTTTATTAGAGAACGATGAATTAGGAGAAGTTTATAAAGAGGTTATCTAACTTTATAATAAATCTATGGAAGAGGAAAATTACCTCCAATCATTTATATTAATTCAAAACCTTTTGAGATAGATTGTATGTACTTTACAAATATGAAGTAGAAAGTAAGAATGGGTATTCTTTGTCTTTGGAAGAATATCATAAAACAGTAGATTTAAAAAAAATCATTCGTGAATTACATTCTATTCATTTTACAGGAAATGTTTTGTTCTGTGGTTGAAACTCTAATATAGTAATTTTTATTAATATAAATAAATGAATATCAGATATTTATAATTAATTTTCAGAGTGAAGTCTAAACTAGTATTAAATATTCATAGGGAGTATCGAAAATGGTATTTAAACTTCTTTTCGTTCGAACAAAAGTTGTTGCATCGCATAGCGATAATATGTAGTGCATTTAAAATTATAATATTTTTCTATATTACTAAATATATCATGAAATGAAAACAAAATTACTTTATTTATTAAGTGGGGTTCTTATTCTGTTATTTTTAATTACTTGTTCAAAACCAGATCCAATAATTGAATTTACTTTAACCATTAATATATCTCCATCGGGTGGGGGGACAATTTCACCATCCGAGGGAGCTTATCCAAGTAAAACAAACATTTCTATATTAGCAACTCCATCAGATGAATATATTTTTAAAGAATGGAATGGTGGAGTAACTGGAACTACAAATCCAATTTCAGTTACCATGAGTTCAAATAAGAATATTACCGGAGTTTTTGAAAAAAGGAAATCAACTGGTGATCTACTTACAGGTCATTCGGAATTAAATAAAAAAACATCATGGTACATAACAAATAGTTCATTTGATGAACTATTTGATGTTAAAAAAAGTGAATATTGGGGGTTTGAGATTCTGTCAAGTGGTGAACTACAACCTTTTCTTGAGGGAACATTTTCTAATAACAAAGATTATTATTGGAATGATATTGGGACCTATTTATATACTGATTTGAATGGTGATGGATATAAAGATTTATGGGCTTATTATTTAAAAAGTCCCTGGCCAACTAATAAAAAAGGATTACATCTTTTTTCAGAATATCAACTAAATTCAAATAGTTATGATGTTCAAATAGGATTAACTCAAGTAAGAAAAGTTGTGTTAAGTGATTTAGATAACGATAACACTAATGAAATTATTTTATTCTCTTCTGGTTATGATTCTTATCCGTTTCCTGGAGATTCAATAGGTATATTTGATGTTCAATCAAAAACTTATAAATATTTGTCAAATGACATTGGGTATTTTCATGGAGGGGCTGTTGGAGATGTTAATAATGATGGATTTAATGATATACTAGGTTATTCTGGTGGGAGTGCAGTTATTCCCGTACACCCTGCAATATATTTAAATAAAGGGAATGGATCTTTTGAATTAAAGAATGATTTATTTATAGGGTTTTCTAATCAAGAGAATTATTACACTGTTGAATTATTTGATATAAACGATGATGGTAAGCTTGATTTATTTTTAGGGTCAAGTAATAAATTACATATTATTGAACAATCTAATGGGGTGTTTGATTTTTCAAAAAAAATGGTTCTACCAATACCCAGTGGAGATGAAGTTATGGACATAGGTTTTTTTGATTTTGATAATGATGGTAAAGAAGATATTATTACAATGGATAACACTAATGGCTATAGTGGGTATTCTTTAAATCTTTATATCAAAGAAAATGGAACTTATGTAAATAAAACAAGGTCCTATTTTGATTTTACCGATGGTTCTGGACAAAATACTTGGGCAAAGTGGTTACGATTATTTGATTATGATAAAGATGGAGATATTGATATTGTAGCTGATGGTTTATTTGGAGATCTTTTGGATCAAAAATTATATTGGAGGAATGATGATGGAATCTTCAAAAGAGTAATAACTAATTAATGTTTTATTTTAAATAGGAATATTCTCTTAGGTTTCGTGTAACTAACAACTTTTCAAGCTTCAAAACCCCGATAATAGAGGTTTATATATTGGTGTCAATTTTGGTTCTGTCGCATCTAAGGTAAGCAAAACTTAAATCTTATATCTTTACTTTCAAAAAATAGATGTTCAAAGGTCACTGCTTCTCCAAATCAATTATTCTTCAAGCTGTTTACTTCAAATTAAGATTCAGTTTAAGCTAACGAGATTTAGAAGAACTTCTATCTATAAGAGTTGTAAAAGTGGATCATGCTACTATTCAAAGGTGGGTATTTAAGTTCACTCGGCTTGTTGAATAACAATTCAGAAAAAGGAAGAAAATGGTTGGTAAAAGATGGAGAATGCATGAAACTTATGTTAAAGTAAAAGGGCAATGGAGGTATTTGTATAGAGCAGTTGAAAAAAACCCTGGATTTCCTTTTAACAAAGAGAAGACAGTGCATATCCGCTCAAAGATTTTTAATAAAAGCGATAGAAAGAAATGTTAAGCCAGAACCCATCTGCATTGGATTATCGTTTTTTGCTTTTAGTAAACATTTCTTGCAAACAAATGCGCATTCCTTAGAATTTTTATAATGGATCCTTTTCATCGTAACAAAAGCAATGTTATAAACTTCACAGCTTTAATCCGATTTTTCATAATCCATCTTAATTAGCAAATAAATTATTCTTTATACTTTCGGAGCAACCTTTAAACCAACTCCAAAAACCAAAAAACCCGTAAATCATTGTTTATAAATGAGTTACGGGATAATTTTGTGGTACCTCCAGGAA
>CBFHUV010000098.1:7044-7342 GCA_965659055.1 Polaribacter sp. | reverse complement strand
ATTGGTTTGGCGAAATTTTTAGAAGATTATAAAAAAGGAAATTAATAATATAGAAAGTGTTCAAGCTCTATGAGTTTTAAGCTGTGAGGTATTTATTTTAGATACTCCTTGAAAACTTAAGATTGTAAGCGCAAAACTTTTTAATCTTTTGTAAAAGATTAATACAAATACATGTATCCGAAAAACGAACTTGCTCAATTAGTTGTTTCTGCTTGTCATTTCTGTGGAATTGAACAGGTAGTGATTTCTCCTGGTTCCAGAAATGCGCCACTTACTGTGGGTTTCGTAAATCACCCTG
>CBFHUV010000098.1:0-7034 GCA_965659055.1 Polaribacter sp. | reverse complement strand
ATGAGCGTAGTGCAGGATTTGTAGCCTTAGGAATGGCCCAACAAAGCCAGAAACCTGTTGCAGTAGTCTGCACTTCGGGTTCTGCTTTGTTAAATTATTATCCGGCCCTAGCTGAGGCTTTTTACAGCAATATTCCCTTAGTCGTTATTTCTGCTGATCGCCCTAAAGATATGATTGATATAGGCGATGGACAGACCATTCGTCAAGAAAATGTTTTTCAAAATCATTGCTTGTTTTCTGCAAATCTCGAAGATGATGCCTTGCATAGTAATAAAAATTCAGGTCTTATATTGCAAGCATTGCAAACGGCTATAGGTAAAAAAGGCCCTGTGCATATTAATGTGCCTTTTGAAGAGCCATTGTACGAAACAATAGAAAACCTCTCTGATTTTTCATTAGATAAAATTGAAAAGCAAGTTGCAATTGATTTTGCTGCCAATATAAAAACGATAGATTTGGATTCTCTTGCGAAGCTTTGGAATGGATCCGCTAAAAAAATGATTTTGGTTGGAGTATATTTTCCAAATAATGAGTTGCAAGTCTTACTAGAGCAATTCGCGGAAGATCCTTCGGTGATTATTTTGACTGAAACAACTTCAAATTTGCATCACGATAGCTTTATCAATGCCATTGATAAACTGATTTTTCCTTTAAATGAAGTCCAATTTGAAGCCTTTGCTCCAGATATTTTGGTCACTTTAGGTGGAATGGTGGTTTCGAAAAAAATAAAACAATTACTGCGAGTATGTAAGCCAAATCATCATTGGCATATCGATGAATTTAAAGCTGTAGACACCTATTTTTGTTTGTCTGAATTTGTACAGGAAGTTCCTGTTGTCTTTTTAAATGAATTTGTAAAATCCACCCATGCAGTAGCCAGTTCTTACCAACAAAAATGGCTGGAACAAAAGATGGCTAGGGAGCAAAGACACCAAACCTATCTTAATCAGATTTCCTATTCAGACTTAAAAGTATTTGAAAAGGTATTAGAAAGTATGCCTGATGATGTGCAATTGCAGTTGGGGAATAGTTCAATTATTCGCTATGCACAATTGTTTGATATGAATAGCAGGCATACGATTTTTTGCAACCGAGGCACAAGTGGGATAGACGGTAGCACCAGTACTGCCATTGGAGCTGCAATGGTTGTTAATAAACCCACTCTTTTTATCACAGGCGATTTAAGTTTCTTTTATGATGCGAATGCACTTTGGAACGAGAGCATTCCAAAAGATTTTAGAATTTTGATTATCAACAATGCAGGTGGTGGAATATTCCGTTTTTTACCAGGGCCAAAAACAACCAATGCGATGGATTATTTTGAAACGCCTCATAAGTTAACTGCCGAATCACTGTGTAAGATGCATGGTTTAGGGTATCAAGCAGCAACAAGTTTAGAAGAATTAACTACAGTTTTGCCAAATTTTTATAAAAAAAGTAACAGCGCGGAGGTCTTAGAAATATTTACAGATCGAATGATCAATGAAACGGTATTAAAAGAGTATTTTACATTTTTAAAATAAAACTATGGATTTAAAAGTAGGAGATAAGGTGTCTTTAATTATTGGAGTAGAATCTGATTTGGGTTTTACTGTTTTAATAGATGAGGCCATTGAAGGTTTGCTGTATCAAAACGAAATTTTTGAGGAATTGCAAGAGAATCAACGTATTGCAGGGTATGTAAAAAAGATACGAGATGATGGGAAGATTGATGTGTCACTGCAGCCACAAGGGTTTCGAAATGTCATTGAGTCAGATACGGAGAAAGTTGTTGAGGCTATTTATGACAATGATGGTTTTTTGCCTTTGACAGACAAAAGTGATCCAGAGGAGATAAAAAAACAATTACGAATGAGTAAAAAAGCCTTTAAAAGAGCTATAGGGAATTTGTACAAGCAAAAACAAATTGTCATTGGTGAAGAAGGGTTGACTTTAGTTAAAAAATAAAATTTAGTGTTTATCTATTTGAAATTAGAAGATTATGAATACAAAAGCAGATTGGAAAACAGTAAAAGAATATGAAGACATTACCTATAAGAAGTCAAATGGTGTTGCCAGAATTGCTTTTAATAGACCCGATGTCCGCAATGCATTTCGACCTAAAACAACCAAAGAATTATACGATGCTTTTTATGATGCAGGAGAAGACACTTCTATCGGAGTAGTCTTACTTTCCGCAGAAGGACCGAGCAGTAAAGACGGTATCTATTCTTTTTGTTCTGGAGGCGATCAGAAAGCAAGAGGTCATCAAGGCTATGTAGGTGAAGATGGCTATCATCGATTGAATATTCTCGAAGTACAACGCTTAATTCGATTTATGCCGAAGGCCGTAATCTGTGTAGTTCCTGGATGGGCTGTAGGTGGAGGACATAGCTTACATGTGGTTTGTGATTTAACTTTGGCGAGCAAGGAGCATGCAATCTTTAAACAAACAGATGCCGATGTAACCTCTTTCGATGGAGGCTATGGTTCTGCCTACTTGGCAAAGATGGTTGGACAAAAAAGAGCTCGGGAAATATTTTTCTTAGGAAGAAATTATTCTGCTCAAGAGGCCTATGAAATGGGAATGGTGAACGCGGTTATCCCACATGCTGATCTTGAAGATACTGCATATGGGTGGGCACAAGAAATATTGGCAAAATCACCAACCTCTATCAAAATGTTGAAATTTGCAATGAATTTAACAGATGACGGTATGGTGGGGCAGCAAGTTTTTGCTGGCGAAGCTACGAGATTGGCCTATATGACAGATGAAGCCAAAGAAGGAAGGGATGCTTTCTTAGAAAAGAGAAAGCCTAATTTTCCAAAAAAGTGGATTCCGTAGGGTTCAATTATCAGTTATCAATTATCAGTTATCAGGTCAAGCTAAGTTAGACCAATTTAAATTTTTAGATCATTCAATCTTTCAAAAAAAAGTAAGATGAAAATAATTTGTATCGGGCGAAATTACGCCAACCATATTGCAGAATTAGCCAATGAGCGTCCAGAGAGTCCTGTGGTGTTTTTAAAGCCAGACTCGGCAATTTTACCCAATAAAAACCCATTTTTTATACCACCGTTTTCGGATGATGTACATTATGAAGTAGAGGTTTTGGTAAAGATTAATAAAGTAGGGAAACATATTGAAACCAAATTTGCACATAAATATTATGATGAAATTGGTTTGGGAATAGATTTTACAGCAAGAGATGTGCAAGCCAAATGCAAAGAAAAAGGATTGCCTTGGGAAAAGGCTAAAGCTTTTGATGGCAGTGCTGTTGTCGGTGATTTTTATTCGAAAGATGAATTTGATTTGGAGAACATCTCTTTTCAATTGGATAAAAATGGTAGCATTGTTCAAGATGGAAACACTAGTAGTATGCTATGGAAAATAGATGAATTGATTTCTTATGTTTCACAATATTTTACTTTAAAAAAAGGGGATATCTTATATACAGGAACTCCTGCTGGTGTTGGAAGAGTGGAAGAGGACGATGTGTTGACAGGAATCATAGCAGGGAAACAGGCATTTCAGATTCGCGTAAAATAAAAAGAGGTTTATTGTGGTTTTATCACTGTGCTCCTTTGAATCCCTGCCTGCCGAAGGCAGGTTTGAACCTTAAAAATAACTTATTTATATCATAAAAAATGAATGCAGAAATCATAACGATTGGAGATGAAATACTGATAGGGCAAATTGTGGATACCAATTCGCAATGGATCGCGATAGAGCTCAATAAGATAGGTGTTTCTGTTTATCAAATATCTTCTATACAAGATGATGAACAGCATATATTAAACGCGTTGAAAGAAGCTCAAGAAAGAGCTGATATTGTTATTATCACAGGAGGGCTTGGACCGACTAAAGATGATATCACCAAAAAAACTATTGCGAGATATTTTAACGATACACAATGGGTTAGTTATCCTGAGGTTATAGAACATATCAAAGCCCTTTTTCAAAAAATCAATCATCCTTATAGGGAAGTACAGAATTACCAAGCCTTATTGCCATCAAAAGCAACCTATTTAAAAAATGCTTTTGGAACCGCTCCAGGTATGTGGTTTTATGAAAATGATACTGTTTTTGTTTCTTTGCCGGGAGTACCTTATGAGATGAAAGGACTGATTACAAATGAAGTATTGCCAAGGATTCAAAAGCAATTTCAGCTTCCATTTGTCTTGCACAGAACAGTTTTAACCTTTGGTCAAGGAGAGAGTGTAATTGCCGAACGGATAGAAGCCTGGGAGGATCAATTACCTAGCTATATTAAATTAGCTTACTTGCCATCCTTTGGAAAGGTTCGTTTGCGCTTGTCTGCCAAGGGAAAAGACAAGGCCTTGTTAGAGAATTCCTTAAAAATCAAACTAGATGAATTGCAGCTTCTTATTCCAGATATTATTTCGGGTTTTGAAGAAACTGAGACTCTTGAAAAACGCATAGGTGATTTGCTCGCTCAAAAAGGAGCGACCCTTTCTACGGCAGAAAGCATGACTGGAGGTAAAATTGCGGCAACATTGGTTGCTACTCCTGGAGCTTCAACCTATTTTAAAGGAGGATTTGTTACCTACACTGAAGCCATAAAAAAAGAGCTTTTAGGATTGTCCTCTGAACTCATCGATACCTATACTGTCGTGAGCAAAGAAGTGACAGAGCAAATGGCTATTGCTGCCTTGAAAAAAACACAAAGTGATTATGCAATTGCAGTTACCGGAAATGCAGGCCCTACATCAGATGACACCGATAAAAGTGTTGGGGTGGTTTTTATTGCGCTAGCTACTAAAGACGGGGTAATTGTCGAAGAATTTAATTTTGGACAACCTCGTGAAAAAGTTATAAATAGGACCATCACGAAAGCTTTCGAAATTTTACTGAAAGAAATAATAAAAAATAGTTGAAATTCTTTTGTTGAATGTGTAAAATTTTCATAAATTTGCACCTCGTTTAGAAATAACAAAAATAAAACTGTCAAGAAGATGTCTAGAGTTTGTGAACTTACAGGTAAAAAAGCAATGGTTGGGAACAATGTTTCTCACGCTTTGAACAGAACAAAAAGAAAATTTGACGCTAACCTAATGGTGAAACGTTTTTATATTCCAGAAGAAGATAAATGGATTACATTAAAAATTTCTGCTTCTGCTTTGAAAAACATTAATAAAAAAGGAATCTCTGCTGTTATTAAAGAAGCAAGATCAAATGGATTTTTGTCTAAATAATCCTACCTAAAAAACGTAAAGAGAGATGGCAAAAAAAGGTAACAGAGTTCAGGTAATCTTAGAGTGTACAGAACATAAGGCTTCTGGAGAAAGAGGTACTTCTAGATACATTACAACTAAGAATAAGAAAAACACTCCAGATAGATTGGAAATTAAAAAATTCAATCCTATCTTGAAGAAAATGACAGTTCATAAAGAAATTAAATAATTAGAGATTTTAAGGTTCAATTTCCATTGAAAATTAGAGTCCAAAACACATAAGACATGGCAAAGAAAGCAGTAGCATCGTTACAAACAGGATCAAAGAGATTGTCTAAAGCAATCAAGATGGTAAAATCTCCTAAAACTGGAGCCTACACTTTTGTAGAAGCTATCATGGATCCAGAAAAAGTAAATGACTTTTTAGCAAGTAAATAAATACTTCTTAGACATCATATATAAGCTACTTTCTTTATTGAAAGTAGCTTTTTTTTTGATATTAAATGTGTATTTTTGGGCAGATACCGAAAAAGATAACGAAGCCCTTAGACTTTCAATCGAATGATTAGAAAGGTGTAATTTGGCTTCTGCCTTGCATCGGTACAAAATGACAAATTGACTAAATATTGAAACTGGTATGATTTTTATATAAGTTTCATTATAAATTAAAATAATGAGTTTTTTTAAAAAAATATTTTCAAAAGAAAAAAAAGAAACCCTTGATAAAGGGTTGGAAAAGACGAATACTAGCTTTATTGCTAAACTGTCTAAAGCTGTTGCTGGAAAATCGAAAGTTGATGATGATGTTTTAGATAATTTGGAAGAGGTTTTAGTAGCTTCAGATGTTGGAGTAAATACCACCTTAAAAATTATTGAACGCATTGAAAAACGTGTAGAACGAGATAAGTATCTCGGTACCGATGAATTGAACCTTATCCTAAGAGAAGAAATTGCGGGTTTGTTGTCAGAAACCAATACAGGTGAAGCAATAGACTTTTCTATTCCAGTAGCTAAAAAGCCTTATGTAGTGATGGTGGTGGGTGTGAATGGTGTTGGAAAGACCACGACTATTGGTAAATTGGCGTCTCAGTTTAAAAAGAAAGGATTAAAAGTAGTTCTTGGTGCCGCAGATACCTTTAGAGCTGCCGCAATTGATCAATTACAAGTTTGGGCAGATCGTGTAGACGTGCCGATTGTAAGACAAGAGATGGGCTCTGATCCTGCTTCAGTGGCATTTGACACGCTAACTTCTGCAGTGAGTCAAGGAGCTGATGTTGTTATTATAGATACAGCTGGTCGTTTGCATAACAAAGTAAATTTGATGAATGAGTTAACCAAGATAAAGCGAGTAATGCAAAAGGTCGTTGGAGATGCTCCTCACGATGTTTTGTTAGTTTTAGATGGTTCTACAGGTCAAAATGCTTTTGAACAAGCCAAACAATTTACCTTGGCTACAGAAGTAACTTCATTGGCAGTAACCAAACTAGATGGTACCGCCAAAGGCGGGGTTGTGATTGGAATTTCTGATCAATTTCAGATCCCTGTAAAGTATATTGGTGTTGGAGAAGGAATTGATGATTTGCAAGTGTTCAACAAACATGAGTTTGTAGATTCCTTTTTTAAGTAATCTATTTCTTTTATACAATATTTCACTCCTTATCATCGGATAAGGAGTTTTTTTGTAAAAAAATCTTTCTTTTATGGTGGGTATTATGCTTATATTTAACAGGTTAAAAATGATCATAAAATGAAGAAATACCTTTACACTGCAATGGCACTTCTCTTACTTGTTTCTTGTCAGAGCAAAGAACAAGTTCCTTTTTTTAAAAAGTATGATGAAAGTGCCGAATTGGCTGCGC
>CBFHUV010000097.1:241-7437 GCA_965659055.1 Polaribacter sp. | reverse complement strand
AGTTTAATCTATTCCTTTCTTCGACAGCAAAGTAATCGACCTTATCCTTTTACCCAATAAAATTGTAACATCCACGCCAATTCGGTGTGGATGTTTCTTTTTAACGAGCTATTAACAACGAAACGCCTTTATTTTCTTATTTTTGAGCTTTAAATAAGCGATTTACAAATGAAATTTAAAATAGCCATCTTTTTACTTGCTTTCTGCTTTGTAAGCACTCTTTTTGCACAAAAGAATCCTAAGGATTACAGAGCCGAAAAAACAAAAACGCATGCCATCCTTCACACCAAATTAAAAGTAGATTTTAATTTTGATAAAAAACAAATGAACGGAGAAGAGTGGATTACCTTGCAGCCCTATTTTTACGCAAGTAACAAACTGATTTTGGATGCAAAAGCAATGCTTATTAATGAAATTAGCTTGGATGGAAAAATGTTGGATTATAATTACGACGGTAAAGAGATTCGCATTGATTTGCCTAGAATGTATAACAGGAATGAGAAATTTACACTGTATATAAAATATGTTGCTCGACCAGAGGAGGTAAAACAAAAAGGAAGTGCAGCTATTACTCAAGCAAAGGGGCTTTATTTTATTAATGCAGATGGTTTGGATAAAACCAAGCCTACCCAAATTTGGACTCAAGGTGAAACAGAAGCCAGCAGCTGCTGGTTTCCAACCATAGATTCTCCAAATCAAAAAACCTCACAAGAAATTTATATGACGGTTCCAAATCGGTTTAAAACGCTTTCTAATGGTGTATTAGTAAGTCAAACAACTAAGGGAAACCTGCGAACAGACTACTGGAAATTTGATAAAAAACATGCGCCCTATTTATTTTTTATGGGAGTTGGTGAGTTTGAAGTCATACCGGATCAATATAAAAACATCCCTGTAAATTACTATGTAGAAAAAGAGTATGCTCCTTATGCAAAAGACATTTTCGGTTTAACTCCTAAAATGATGGAGTTTTTCTCCAAAATTACAGGGGTTGAATACCCTTGGAGTTCTTATAGTCAAATTGTGGGTAGAGATTATGTAAGTGGAGCGATGGAAAACACGACAGCGGTTATTCATGGTGAGCAGGCCTATCAAAAGCCAGGACAATTAATCGATCAAAACCTACAAGAAAATACCATTGCACATGAATTGTTTCATCATTGGTTTGGTGATTTAGTTACTGCAGAAAGCTGGAGTAATATTACTGTTAATGAGTCTTTTGCAAACTATGCAGAGTATTTGTGGAGAGAACATCAATATGGTTTGGAAGATGCAGATGCCCATTTGGTAGAAGATAGAGAAGGCTATATGCAAGATGTTAATTTTGATAAAGAATTGGTTCGGTTTTACTATGCTAACAAGGAGGATCTTTTTGATGCCGTTAGTTATAATAAAGGCGGGTCCATTTTGCACATGCTAAGAAATTACCTAGGCGATGAGGCTTTCTATGCAGGTCTAAATCATTATTTAACTTCAAATGCCTATAAAACTGCAGAGGCACATCAATTGCGTTTGGCTTTTGAAGAGGTTACTGGTAAAGACTTAAACTGGTTTTTTAACCAGTGGTACTTTGGTTCAGGTCATCCAAAAATCCAAGTGACCTATGATTATAATACCTTAGAAAAAAGAGTTGCAGTTAATATAAAACAAGTCGATCAAGTGTTTCAGTTTCCATTGACCATAGATGTAATTGAAAATGGGCAAAGAAAAACACATAAAGTTTTTGTAGAAGGTACGGATGCTTCTTTTATTTATGACTATGATAAAATACCAGAAGTTATTTTAGTAAATGCTGATGGTGTATTATTAGCAAAGTTTATTGAAAGTAAGACCTTAGCGCACTATATAAATCAGTTTAAGTATGCTCGTTTTTATGGAGACAAGAAAGATGCTTTAGTAGAATTAGCAAAAAAGCAATCCGAAAAAGAGGTATTCAAGTTGGTATCCAATGCACTGAAAGATCCTTTTTATAAGATTCGGATCCTTGCTCTTGAGAGTATAGATTTATTTAATAAAGACGCAAAAGGTGATGTCATTGACAAAATCATAAGCATGGCAACCTCAGACCCGAGCACTTTGGTTCAGGCTGCGGCTATAGAAACTCTTGGTAAATTAACAGACCCTGCCTATGCTAGCATTTTTAAAACAGCGTTAAATAGTAAATCGTACAGTGTTTTAGGGAATGCCTTGGTTGCTACGTATTATATAGATAAAGAATCTGCTGTAAAAATATCAAAATCGTTACCTGATGAGGTTCGAAAAATTATAGCCACTCCTTTAACTAGAATCTATATTGAAGAAAAAGATGATTCAGAGTTGGATTTTATTGCTAAGAATGTATTGGCTGGTATGTTTTTAAACAGTAACCAAAGAGTTCAAGCCTTGTACAATCAAGCATATGAGAAAATTGCCAAGAGCAATAATACTGCTGCAATAGCCAACCTTGTTGATGATATGGTTGTCAAAGGGAAGCAATACCAATCTTTCGGATTTGATACAGTCGTTATGAATTTAATGAGACAAATGGTCGATTTTCAGAAGGAAGCCAACAATTCGAATTCAATAAAGAATATAGAGCTTATTAGAGCTGCTTTAGGGAGATTGTTGCTGTAGATTATAAAAAAATTGAGAAAAGGCCTCTAAACTAAGTTTTAGAGGTCTTTTTTATTTCAAGAACTCCTCAAAAGTGCCATCCTCATAGAAAACCACAATTCTTTGAATGCTTTTTCCAGTAATTGAATGCATGCTGGTAGCAATTCCAGTTGGCAAAGGATTTGATGGAGTAGGAGCTACACTATGATCTTTTGTTTTAGGAAAATGTCCTTTACCATTTAACAACCAAAAAATATCGACGTCATTAAATCGATTAGTTACTTTTAATACAAAATCTAAACTTGGTTTGTTTCTACCAGATAATATATGAGAGATGCTAGAGCGTTGCACCTCAATTTGATCTGCAAAAGAAGTAGCGCTTAATTGATGAAAATCCATCACTTCTTTTAGTCTTTTTGCAAATTCTTTATTGTTTACCATTGTAATAGTATTAAGCTATTACAAATGTAATTCATTTGATTTATCGTTGCAAGACTGTTAGTAAATATTTTTAAACCCCTATATTAATGACTCTTTTAAATATAAACTAAAGCTTTATTTAAACACTATAAATAATTGAATTACAATATTTTAAATTTTTATTATAAACAATACCTATGCTTAATGACAGCCAGGGTGTTTACTGTTTTTTAAAGAATGTAAAAAGACTAGTGTAGTTTACAAAAGTAATTTTTCATTTCTGTAAAAAGTGATTACAATTGTAACAAAAGAAGGTGTTTACAATTATTAAAAAACTATAGGCATTCCCAATAGTATAGTTTATTTTTGTACTATAAATACCGATGTATGCACACACTGCCTTTAGATTTTGTCAGCACACTTTTTGACCAACATAAGGAAACAAGTCTTTCTGGAAGGTGGATTCATTATGCGCAATTGGAGCCTGTTTTAAAAAAAATGGCTTCTCGCACAAAGGTTGAGCAATTGGGCTTTTCAGAAAACGGGATACCTATACATAAAGTTTGTTTAGGTGATGGGCCCAAGAAAATATTGATTTGGAGTCAAATGCACGGGAATGAAAGTACAGGAACGAAAGCCTTGATTGATTTAATTTTCAGTTTGTTAGATGCAACTGACCCTGTTATTGATTGTATTTTAAAAGAGTGCAGCCTAATTTGCATCCCCATGTTAAACCCTGATGGTGCTTTTGCCTATACCAGAGTGAATGCGAACCATATTGACTTAAATAGGGATGCTGTGGCCTTAAAAGCAAAAGAAAGTAAGTTATTAAGGAGTGTGTTGGATCAATTTAAACCTGATTTTTGTTTCAATTTGCATGATCAGCGTACAATTTTTGGAGTTTCTGGAACGAAGAACCCGGCAAGTATCTCGTTTTTAGCACCTTCTGAGGAGGAAAGTAGAGCGCTGACAAAAGGAAGGCAAGGAACAATGAATGTCATTGTGGCAATGAATAGGTTGTTGCAACAGATCATCCCGAATCATATAGGCCGGTATACCGATGAATTTTATCCAACTGCAACCGGAGATACCTTTCAAAAACTTGGATTTAACACTGTTTTAATTGAGGCTGGTCATTATCCCAATGATTATGAGCGTGAAATCGTACGTAAGTTTAATTTTTACGCGCTAATTCAGGGAGTGTTTCATATCGCTATGACTACTGATTTTTCTGCATTTGAAACCTATTTTGAGATTCCAAATAATAATAAGGACTTTGTTGATCTCATTGAAATTAATGTGAATACAGGAGAAAAAAAGGCCTATCAATATGTTGAAAGCATCAAAGACAATCAATTTCACTTAAAAAAAACTCCGATTGTGGTGGAAAATGTTAAAAAAATCCTTTCCCATCAAAAAAAACAGATAAATGATTAATTTTATTTAATATTTGTTGACTTATAATAAATATAATTTATATTTTTGCGCTATTAGTTGAATTATATATAAAAAAATCATGAAAAAATTCCTTTTAGATGAGATTGATCATCAAATCTTAGATGTACTTATCGAAAACGCCAGAACCCCTTTTACAGATATTGCAAAAAAATTGTTAGTTTCTGCAGGAACCATTCATGTTCGTGTCAAGAAAATGGAGGATGAAGGAATTATTCAAGGCTCTACATTAACCTTGAATTATGAAAAAATGGGGTATTCGTTTATTGCACATGTAGGGGTGTTTTTAGAGAAAACAAATATGACTCAAAGTGTGATTGAGTCATTAAAGGAAATTCCGAATGTAACTGTAGCCTTTGTAACAGCAGGAAAATATAATATATTTTGTAAGGTGAGAGCTAGAGATACTAGCAATGCTAAGGATATTATTTATCAAATTGATGATATTAAAGGAGTTAGCCGTACAGAAACGATGATTTCTTTAGAAGAAAGCATCAATGATAAAAAGAGAATGATGCATGCCATTTTTAAAGAATTGTAAGGCTTAAGTTCACTTAAAAAAATCCTCATGAATCCCATGAGGATTTTTTTATATGTACTTTTTATGAACTATGTTTGTATCTGTATAATTAACTTATAAAATTTAATGCAAACACCAATTAGTTACCCAAAAACCGACTTATCTAAAGAGACCTTGTTGCATTTGTACAAATCAATGCTTTTGCCTAGATTGATTGAGGAAAAGATGCTTATCTTATTAAGACAAGGTAAAATTTCGAAATGGTTCTCAGGTATTGGACAAGAAGCAATTGCCATAGGAGTAACTTTGGCCTTGGAGCAAGATGAATACATTTTGCCAATGCATAGAAATTTAGGGGTCTTTACGAGTAGAGAAATCCCATTACATCGCTTGTTTTCGCAGTGGCAAGGAAAGGCAAACGGTTTTACAAAAGGCCGTGACAGAAGTTTTCATTTCGGTACTCAGGAGTATAAAATTGTTGGAATGATTTCTCATTTAGGGCCACAACTGGGGATTGCTGATGGTATTGCTTTGGCACATAAACTTAGAAATGAAGAAAAGGTGTGTGCTGTATTTACTGGAGAAGGAGGAAGCAGCGAGGGTGATTTTCATGAAGCCTTGAATGTGGCATCTGTATGGAACCTGCCGGTATTGTTTTGTGTAGAAAATAACGGTTATGGTTTGTCTACACCAACTTCAGAACAATTTAATTGCGAAAACATTGCAGACAGAGGTATTGGCTATGGTATGGAGAGTCATATGATCGATGGAAATAACATTTTAGAAGTCTATACGAAAATCTCTGAACTAACTAAAAGCATGAGAAAAGATCCAAGACCCGTCCTGATAGAATTCAAAACCTTTAGAATGAGAGGTCATGAAGAGGCGAGTGGTACCAAGTATGTTCCTCAAGAATTGCTGGATGCGTGGGGGCTGAAGGATCCATTAGAAAATTACAAATTGTATTTAGAGCAAAACGGTATTTTAACAGAAAAAATAGATACTGAGTATAGATTCGCTATTAGCGAAGAAATTAATACCCATTTGCAAAAAGCTTTTGATGAAGAGTTGATAATTGCGAACGAACAAACTGAATTGAATGATGTTTATAAGGCGTTTGAACCAAAACACATTTCTCCAAGTGGAGAAACCAAGTCTATTCGATTAATAGACGCTGTTTCAGAAGGTTTAAGACAATCGATGGAGCAACATGACAATTTGATTATCATGGGGCAAGATGTGGCAGAATATGGCGGTGTTTTTAAGATTACCGATGGTTTTGTAGCTCAGTTTGGTAAGGATCGTGTTCGAAATACACCAATTTGCGAAAGCGCGATTGTATCTGCGGCCTATGGTTTGTCTGTTAATAAAGTAAAATCTGTAGTAGAAATGCAGTTTGCAGATTTCGTGTCTTCAGGATTTAATCCCATAGTCAATTTATTGGCAAAGTCTCATTATCGATGGAATGAGCCTGCTGATGTAGTAGTAAGAATGCCATGTGGTGCAGGAGTTGCTGCAGGTCCATTTCACAGCCAAACCAACGAAGCATGGTTTACCAAAACACCAGGTTTAAAAGTGGTTTATCCAGCTTTTCCTGCCGATGCCAAGGGTTTGCTAGCAACTGCAATTAACGACCCAAATCCGGTATTGTTTTTTGAGCACAAAGCCTTGTATCGATCCATCTATCAAGAGGTGCCAAAGGCGTATTATACCTTGCCTTTTGGTGAAGCAGCGGTTCTTCAAGAAGGATCTGATATTAGTATTATAAGTTATGGAGCAGGAGTGCACTGGGCTATAGAAGTACTCGGTAAAAATCCGGAGATCTCGGCAGATTTAATTGATTTAAGAACGCTTCAGCCTTTAGATACTGAAACCATCTACACTTCTGTTAGAAAAACAGGGAAAGTAATCATTTTGCAAGAGGATAGTTTGTTTGGTGGAATTGCTAGTGATTTAGCGGCCTTAATTTCGGAACACTGTTTTCAAAGCCTAGACGCACCAGTTCAGCGTGTAGGTAGTTTGGAAACACCAATCCCTTTTATAGGTCAATTGGAACAACAATATTTAGCCAAATCAAAATTTGAAAATTCTTTAAAAAAATTACATCTATTTTAATTTAGATTATATATAAATAATTATTTTTGTGACTTTAATTTTAATAAAATGAAAGTCACCAACAGAAGCTTACACAGAGATTTTGCCTACTTTT
>CBFHUV010000097.1:0-231 GCA_965659055.1 Polaribacter sp. | reverse complement strand
ACTTTTACGTAGGTCTTATTATTGCCTTTTCTTTATCAGGCATTATTTTAAACCATAGACAAGATTGGTATCCTATGGATTATACCTTTGACACTAAAGAATTGTCGATTAAATTACCTACAAATCCCTCTGAAATTAACAAAGATTATCTAATCGCTGCAACAGAAGGGATGGATTTAACGTATGAGAGTCATCGCATCAGGGATGGTAAATTACGCATCTACTTTAAAG
>CBFHUV010000096.1:332-7446 GCA_965659055.1 Polaribacter sp. | reverse complement strand
TACTGAATGAATTACAGTACCACTTTTAAATTTATATTTTATTTTTTAGAATATACGAAGGCAGCTTTTATAAAACTCACAAATAGCGGATGTGGGTTTAGTACTGTGCTCTTATATTCTGGGTGGTATTGAACCCCAACAAACCAAGGATGTGAAGGAATTTCAACAATTTCTACCAATCCTGTTTTTGGATTGATTCCTGTAGCTTTCATTCCAGCAGCTTCAATTTGAGGTAAGTAAGTATTGTTAAATTCATAACGATGTCTGTGTCTTTCACTAATGAATTCTGAACCATACGCCTTATAGGCTTTTGAATCTTTTTGCAAGGTACAATCCCATGCCCCTAAACGCATTGTGCCTCCTTTTTCAGTTACTTCTTGTTGCTCTTCCATCAAGTGAATTACTGGATATGCCGTACTTTTATTCATTTCAGTAGAACTTGCATTTTCAAAACCTAAAACAGTTCTAGCAAATTCTATAACCGCCATTTGCATTCCTAAACAGATTCCGAAAAAGGGAATGTCGTGCTCTCGTGCGTACCGAACTGCTTTTATTTTCCCTTCAATACCTCGATCACCAAACCCAGGAGCAACCACGATACCGTGCAAGCCTTTAAGTTTCTTTTCTACGTTTTTAGGAGTTAAATTTTCAGAGTGTATCCAACGAACCTTTACCTTCGTTTCATTGGAAGATCCAGCGTGAATAAATGCTTCTGTAATTGATTTGTAAGAATCATGCAATTCCACATATTTTCCAATCAAGCCAATTTCAACTTCTGAGGTCGGGTTTTTAAATTTTTGAATAAAATTATTCCATTCAATAAGTTTTGGTTGTTTTTCTGAAGACAGTTTTAATTTTTTTAAGACTACCTGATCCAAACCTTCCTCAAACATTAAATTAGGAACATCATAAATGGTTTCAGCATCAATGGATTGAATTACATCCTCTTGTTTTACATTACAGAATAAGGCTAACTTACGCTTAATATCCTCTGAAATTTCATGTTCAGTTCTACAAACAAGAATGTCTGGACTCACACCACTTTGCATAAGCATTTTAACAGAGTGCTGTGTAGGTTTTGTTTTTAATTCACCGGCAGCTGCTAAATACGGGACCAAAGTTAAATGAATTACAATGGCATTGTCTTCTCCCTTTTCCCATAGCATTTGACGCACAGACTCTACATAAGGTAAAGACTCAATATCTCCAACCGTACCACCAATTTCTGTAATTACAATATCGTATTCACCTGTTTCGCCTAAGATTTGTATACGATGCTTGATTTCATCGGTAATATGAGGAATCACTTGCACAGTTTTACCTAAAAACTCACCTTTACGTTCTTTGTTAATAACAGATTGATAAATTCTACCTGTGGTCACATTGTTTGCTTGTGAAGTTGGAATGTTTAAAAAACGCTCGTAATGCCCTAAATCCAAATCAGTTTCTGCACCGTCGTCAGTCACATAACACTCTCCATGCTCATATGGGTTTAAGGTACCCGGGTCAATATTAATATAAGGATCTAATTTTTGGATGGTTACTGAATAGCCTCTTTCTTGAAGTAGTTTCGCTAGTGAGGCAGCAATAATTCCTTTTCCTAGAGATGATGTTACGCCTCCTGTGACAAAAACGTATTTAGTATTTTTCATGGTGATTAGGTTTGGGCAAAAGTACTAACTCTTAAAGTTTTTACAAACAAAAAAGCTGTAAAAAACCGAATATAATCGTAGAATTATTACAGATTAAAAATAATTAATTTTTTTTTAAATAGTATTTGCCAAAAACAAAAGTAGTTGTATATTTGCAAACGCTTTTAGCAGACGGAATTTCACAAAAGCAAAACTAAGTAAAGAAGATATTTAAGATATATTGTAATGAGTAAAAGAACGTACCAACCATCAAATAGAAAGAGAAGAAACAAACACGGTTTCAGAGATAGAATGGCTTCTGCTAACGGACGTAAAGTATTGGCTAGAAGAAGAGCGAAAGGAAGGAAGAAACTTACGGTTTCATCTGAATCAAGACATAAAAAATAATGATTAACAAGATGTTAATAATAAAGGTGTTTCTATTTTAGTAACACCTTTTTTTATACCCAATGATTTTTTAATTTTACCAACACATATAATTTAATAACATGCCTAAAAGACAAGACCTTAAGTCAATTTTAATTATCGGTTCGGGACCTATAGTAATAGGACAAGCATGTGAATTTGATTATTCAGGTTCGCAATCTTTGAGATCTTTGAATGAAGATGGAATAGAAACCATCTTAATCAACTCAAACCCTGCAACAATCATGACAGATCCTAAGATGGCTGATCATGTGTACTTATTGCCCTTAACGACTAAATCTCTTATTAAAATATTAAAAGAACATCCTCAGATCGATGCAGTGCTGCCAACTATGGGAGGACAAACTGCCTTGAATTTATGTATAGAGGCTGATGAAAAAGGGATCTGGAAAGACTTTGGTGTTAAACTAATAGGTGTTGATATTGACGCAATCAATATTACTGAAGACAGAGAAAAGTTCCGAAACTTAATGGAACAAATTGATATTCCGATGGCACCTCAAGCAACTGCAACCTCATTCTTAAAAGGAAAAGAGATAGCACAGCAATTTGGTTTTCCTTTGGTAATTAGATCATCTTATACGTTAGGAGGAGCAGGAGCATCAATTGTATACAAAGCAGAAGATTTTGACGAGTTACTGAGCCGAGGTTTAGAGGCGTCACCAATTCACGAGGTGATGATTGACAAAGCCATGATGGGTTGGAAAGAATATGAGTTAGAGTTGTTGAGAGATAAAAATGATAATGTTGTTATTATCTGTTCTATCGAAAACATGGATCCAATGGGAATCCACACTGGTGATTCTATAACCGTTGCACCGGCTATGACACTGTCTGATAGAACGTACCAAAGGATGAGAGATATGGCCATCAAAATGATGCGTTCTATAGGTGATTTTGAAGGAGGATGTAATGTGCAGTTCGCAGTTTCTCCAGATGAAAGGGAAGATATTATTGCAATAGAAATTAATCCACGTGTTTCAAGATCATCAGCCTTAGCGAGTAAAGCTACTGGATATCCAATTGCAAAAATTGCAACAAAATTGGCGATAGGATATACGCTAGATGAACTTGATAATCAAATTACGAAATCTACATCGGCCTTGTTTGAGCCAACTTTAGATTATGTAATTGTAAAAATTCCACGCTGGAACTTTGATAAGTTTGAAGGATCAGATAGAACCTTGGGCTTGCAAATGAAGGCAGTAGGAGAGGTAATGGGTATTGGTAGATCTTTTCAGGAAGCTTTGCACAAAGCAACTCAATCTTTAGAAATAAAAAGAAACGGACTAGGAGCCGACGGAAAAGGATATACAGACTACAATCAAGTTATAGAAAAATTGACCAATGCGAGTTGGGACCGAGTTTTTGCCATCTATGACGCCATAGCTATGGGAATTCCTCTGAGTCAGATTTACGATATCACAAAAATTGACATGTGGTATCTAAAGCAGTATGAAGAGCTGTATTTATTGGAAAAAGAAATTTCTAAATACACCATTGACACCCTACAAAGAGATTTGTTATTGGAGGCCAAGCAAAAAGGGTATGGAGATAGACAAATAGCACACATGTTGGGCTGTTTAGAAAGTCAAGTATATTGCAAAAGAGAAGAACTAAAAGTTCAAAGAGTATATAAATTGGTAGATACCTGTGCTGCAGAATTTAAGGCGCAAACTCCATATTATTATTCGACTTTCGAAAATGATATTGAAACCGCTGATGGTAAAACGGTAGTTGCCAATGAAAGTATTGTCACAGCAAAAAAGAAAGTTATCGTATTAGGATCAGGGCCAAACAGAATTGGTCAGGGAATCGAGTTTGACTACTGTTGTGTTCATGGAGTTTTGGCAGCAGCAGAATGTGGCTATGAAACCATCATGATCAACTGTAATCCAGAAACAGTTTCTACAGATTTTGACATCGCAGATAAACTGTATTTCGAGCCTGTTTTTTGGGAGCATATTTACGACATCATCAAACACGAAAAACCAGAAGGTGTTATCGTGCAATTGGGAGGTCAAACAGCACTAAAATTAGCAGAAAAATTAACTAAATATGGGGTTAAAATTATAGGTACAAGTTTCGAAGCCTTAGATTTAGCCGAAGATAGAGGGAGTTTTTCTACTTTATTAAAAGAAAATAACATTCCATATCCAGAATTTGGAATCGCTGAGACTGCTGATGAGGCACTCGTTTTGGCAGAAGAATTGGACTTTCCAATATTGGTGAGACCCTCTTATGTGTTAGGAGGTCAAGGAATGAAAATTGTCATCAACAAAGAGGAATTGGTAGAGCATGTAGTTGATTTGTTGCGCAAAATTCCAAACAATAAATTACTGTTAGATCATTATTTGGATGGAGCTATAGAAGCAGAAGCCGATGCAATTTGCGACGGTGAAAATGTCTATATTATTGGTATTATGGAACATATTGAGCCTTGTGGAATTCATTCAGGAGACTCAAATGCAACCCTACCTGCTTTTAACTTAGGTGACTTGGTTTTACAGCAAATTAAGGATCACACGCACACCATAGCACTGGCACTAAAAACAGTTGGATTGATCAATGTTCAGTTTGCAATTAAAGATGACGTAGTGTATATTATTGAAGCCAATCCAAGAGCCTCTAGAACGGTGCCATTTATTGCAAAAGCATACAAAGAACCTTATGTAAATTATGCAACAAAAGTGATGCTTGGAGAGAAAAAAGTTACTGATTTTAAATTCAATCCTCAGTTGGAAGGATATGCAATCAAACAACCAGTCTTCTCTTTCAATAAATTTCCAAATGTTAATAAGAGCTTAGGCCCAGAAATGAAAAGTACAGGTGAAAGTATCTTATTTATCGATAGCTTAAAAGATGATGATTTTTACGAATTGTACGCAAGACGTAAAATGTATTTGAGTAAGTAATAAAAACTCTATAAATAAATTAGCCGAAGTTTTACTTCGGCTTTTTTTATGCGCTTCTTAAAATGTATCTTTGTGTAAAACACAGATACAAGATGAATTATATTTTGTTTGATGGCGATGTGCGAAACGCCTTATTGCCATTTACCTATACAAGACCCGTGGCTGATATTAGAGTTGGTATTTTAACCATTCGAGAAAAATGGGAGCAACGTTTGGGTTTAACCACCACGACGCTCACCGAAGAATATTTAGAAGCCAAATACCCAATGGTAGAAATGGATCATAATATTATGATCAATGCTTCCTTTGTGCCCAATGATGCTTTGGTAAAAATGGTGCTAAAACTTTCTGAAAATCAAGCGATTTTTAAGGGAGATGATGTGATTGCTTTTTATACGAGTACTACGCAAGAAGAGGTTGATTTTAGTTCATATAAGCAAATTGAATTTGAAAAAGAGCTATTACAGATTAAAAACACCTGGGATATTTTTTCATTGAATGATGCTGCGATACGACAAGATTTTGACTTTTTAACCAAGAACAAAACCTCATTACCAATACCCAAAAGCGTACATGCCATAAATAAAAGTCAGATTTTTATAGAAGAAGGGGCTCAAGTTACATTTGCTTCTCTTAATGCAAGTACTGGACCAATTTATATTGGAAAAGATGCTGAAGTCATGGAGGGTTCCGTTATTCGAGGTCCTTTTGCTTTATGCGAGCATTCTTCAGTTAAAATGGGTGCAAAAATGTATGGTGCAACCACCATAGGTCCTCATTCTAAGGTAGCGGGTGAAATTAACAACTCTGTAATCTTTGGATTCTCTAATAAAGGGCATGAAGGATTTCTGGGGAATTCCGTATTAGGGGAGTGGTGTAATATTGGCGCAGATTCTAACAATTCGAATTTAAAAAATAATTATGCTGAGGTTAAAATTTGGAGCTACGAAACGGAGCGTTTTGCAAAAACTGGTTTGCAATTTTGTGGATTAATTATGGGAGACCACTCTAAATGCGGGATCAATACCATGTTTAATACTGGAACTGTAGTGGGAGTGAGTGCAAATATTTTTGGTAGTGGATTTCCTAGAAACTTTATACCTTCATTTAGTTGGGGAGGGGCATCTGGATTTACGACTTATCAATTACCAAAGGTTTTCGAAGTTGCCGAAATGGTGTATCACAGAAGAAATTTGAGCTTAGAAGAAGAAGATAAAAAAATATTGGAAGCTGTTTTTGAAGCAACGAGAAAATACAGAAAGGAATAAAAACTAAAAACCCTCAAGCTAAGCTTGAGGGTTTTTTAATAATCTATTATCTTTCTCTACGTCTTCTTCCGAATCCGCCAGTTTTTTTATCAGCTGTTGCACGGTCAGGTCTGTCACCAGCACTACGACGTTTTCCAACATCTTTTCCAGTTCTTTTAGCAGTTCCTTCGGCACTACGTCTTCTTCCAAAGCCACCTTCGATATCGCCAAATGGTTTTTTACCACGTTTTTCACCTCCACGTCTACCTCCAGATGAACGTTCTTTTTTAGTAACCTCTATGTTTACGTTTCTTCCATTGAATTCAGGATCGTTACTTTCGAACGCTTCTAAGGCTGCCGATTCAAAGTTCTTGTCAATTTCAAAAAATGAAAAAGTATCTAAAATATCAATAGCGCCAATTTCTATATTGTCTGTGATTTTTTGATCATTTATTAAACCAATTAATCTCGCAGGATTTAAATTATCTTTTCTTCCTAAATTAATAAAGAAACGAGCCATGTTCTCATCATTTCCTCTAGTGACAGATCTTGATGCTCCTTCACCTCTCGAAGACATATCATTTAAATCTGAAGCATTTTCATAATAAGATAAGAATGCGTTGAACTCAAGCGATACAAATTTTTGAATTAAAGCTTCTCTATCTAAATCTTTCAATTTGTCATAGATACTTGGTAAGAAATCTTTAATTTGATCTTCATTTACCTCAGTGTTTTGAACTTTATCAATTAAATGCATCAATTGATTTTGACAAATTTCTTTTCCTGAAGGAATGTTTGTTTGTACAAATTGTTTATTGATGATGCGTTCTATAGAACGAAGTTTGCTCTTTTCTTTACCATTTACTAAAACAAT
>CBFHUV010000096.1:0-322 GCA_965659055.1 Polaribacter sp. | reverse complement strand
ACCAGCTCTTCCAGTTCTACCACTTCTGTGTGTGTAGTTTTCAATTTGATCTGGTAACTTATGGTTAATTACGTGGGTTAATTCAGTAACATCCAAACCTCTAGCAGCTACATCTGTGGCGACTAATATTTGAATATTTTTCTTTCTAAACTTATCCATTACGCTATCACGTTGCGCTTGAGACAAATCTCCATGCAAAGCATCAGCGCTATAACCATCTTTAATTAAGTTGTTAGCCACCTCTTGTGTTTCTCTTCGAGTTCTACAAAATACAATAGCATAAATGTCTGTATTGACATCCGCAATTCTTTTTAAAGCAGGG
>CBFHUV010000095.1:3693-7524 GCA_965659055.1 Polaribacter sp. | reverse complement strand
TTTACCTGGAATGTTCTCCAACCAGGCCTTTGGGTCTTTTTGATAATACAACTCTAGGTCATAAGGGAAAATCACTACTGGGAATTCCAGCCCTTTGGCCTTATGAATGGTCATAATTTGAACGGCATTCTCATCTGATGGAGCAACGATACTTAAGCTGTCTTTTTTAAGTTCCCAAAAATTTAAAAACTCTTGAACATTCAATCGCTTCTGCTGTTGCTCAAAAACAACATCTAAAAAGAATTGTATATAGGCATCTGAGCTCGGGGCCAATTGAAACCCACGAACAAGACATTCTACCTTTTCATACAATGAACTTTGTTGAAAATAGTCGAAATCAAAGGAGCCCCCCAACTTGTTTAATTCAGCAAAAAAGGCAGCATTCCCTAAATGCACTAAAGCTGCATAGAAACTCGTTGGATCTGATTGTAGTTGTAAATTTTCATGCAAAAAATACAAGGCCTTTAGTTTTGCTATTTGGTCTTTTGGATGCTCCACGATCTTTAAAAGATCCATGACAAATTGCACTTTTTTGCTGTTTTGTAATAATAAGGTCTCTGAAGAAACAATACCAATATTGTTTTCTGAGAGATAGTTGGCCACAACAACTGCATTTTTTTTATTCCGAACCAAAACACAGATTGAATTCCTAGAAAACTTAGGATCTATATTTAAAATGATTTCAAGTACTCTTTGGGCATATTTTAATTGATCCTCTTCTTTGTCTTCTAAGTTTTCTAAAAAATCAATCGACACATAGCCTCCTTCTTTTTCGGTGCTTTGCTGCTTATTTCCATCTATAAATAATTGTTGATAAGATGGGTCTTGAAGGTACTGCGACACCTGCTGAAAAAAAGTGTTCGTGAAATTGATAATCTCTGTATAACTTCTGCGGTTTATGTCTAATTTTTGAACCTGTTTTGGAGCCTGAAAAGGATTGGACTCCTTTGCGTTTTCAGAGTCACTTCCCAATGATATAAACTGCTCTGCTTTCCCTCCTCTCCATCGGTAAATCGCTTGCTTTCCATCACCTACCAATAATAAGCTACCGCCTTGTTGGGCCAAACTATTGTCTATTAAAGGAATTAAGTTTTTCCATTGCAAAACAGAAGTGTCTTGCATCTCATCCAAAAAATAATTGCTAAACTTTTGTCCGATTCTTTCATAAATAAACGGAGCAGGTTCGTCAGCAATAGCGTCGGAAATTAATTGATTGAACTCAGAAATTAATCGGATGTTATTATCGTCTTTAATTTTTGTTAACTCTGTATTGATTTTACTCAGAACTGCTAGGGGAATGAGGTTTTTTAAAACCAAACTATTTAGGGTAAACTGCTTGAACAGTTCTTCTGACTTTTTATAGAGGTCCAACAGTTGTGGTAAAATATATTCTATCCGTTCTTGAATGTTTGCCGAAGTGGACTTACTGTAAAAAATTCCCTCTTCTATACGCTCTTTTAGAACCCCTTTATCAAAAAAAGATGCGGACTCTAAAGATTCTGATAATTTTATAAAATGGTTAGGTAATAAGGATCGAAAAAAATCCTTCTCACTTAAACTTTGCTCTTCAATGAATGCCTGTCCTTGCGCTCCAATAGATTTGGCTTCCTTATCAATTTCTTTTTGATGCTGAACCAGTTTGTTTTTTAAATCTAAAAAATCATCAATGGTATTACTTGATAGTTCTCTAAAATGTTCTGCCTCTTCTTCATTCAATAGCATTTTGGCAAATTCATTTAAATCGCGGATGATGTCCCAAGACTTATCATCAGCAGCCTTATCCATAGAAAAATCTATAAGCACTTTGGTGAGGCTTGCATCTACTCCTATTTTAGAGATTAGCACATCAACTGCCTTGCTTAAAAGGCTTGTTGCATCCAATTCTACTTCAAAATTTAGGTTCAGACCCAGATCAAAAGCAAAAGATTTTATAATTTTATGTGTAAAACTGTCAATGGTGGTAATATAAAAAGCGGAATAATTTTGGAGTACGGCCTTTAAAACTCTCGCTGCTCTTTGCGAAGCTAGAGACTGGTCTAAACCTGTTTCTTCTAGTATCGCTTTTAATATGTCGGTAGATTTTCCTTCGGAGATGGCCTGCAAGTTTTCAAGCACCCTTTCTTTCATTTCGGCTGCCGCCTTGTTCGTAAAAGTGATGGCTAATATCTTTTGAAAAGCATAGATGTCCTCTGTTTGTAGCAGAATTTTTAGGTATTCTTTTACCAGAGTAAAGGTTTTCCCACTACCTGCTGAGGCATTGTATACTTGAAAGTTAGAAGCTGAATTCACAGATTAATTTTCCTGCAAAATACAAAAAGCGACTCAGTATTTGCCTAAGATAAAGCCTAACTTTTTCTAAAATTAGATAAAAATTCTCCAGACTTGCGCCACTAAAAAAGTAATTATAAACCCTGCGATTACGGGTAAAATAGAGGCAACCGTAGTCCATTTAACACTTTTTGTTTCCTGATAGATGGTATAGATTGTTGTGCTGCAAGGATTGTGAAGCAAGCTAAAGAGCATCACATTAATAGCCGTTAGCAGCGTCCATCCTCCAGCTTTTAAAATGTCTGATGTAGCAGTGACTGAATCCAACTCAAACATTACTCCATTTCCTTCGCCTCCGGCAATCCCGGTTACCATGACAGTAAGCATTAAAATGGTTGGAATGACAATTTCATTGGCTGGAATGGCAACGATATAAGCCAATAAAATAACCCCATTTAACCCTAATAAAAATCCGAAATCATCTAATGAATTTACCAAATGTGAAGCAATGCTTGCATCACTGATATATATATTTGAGATCAACCAAATTACAGCACCCGCAGGAGCGGCAAATACAATGGCGCGCCATAAAACAATAAAAGTTCTATCAATTAAAGAGGTGTATATGGTTTTCCAAAAAACTGGAGTTCTATAAGGAGGTAATTCTAAATTAAAGGTAGATACTTCACCTTTCAAAACCGTTTTTGACAAGGCCCAAGAAAAGAAAAACATAAAAAAGATTCCTAAAACTGCAATACCCACAACAGCTGCCAAAGAAACCACGCTGGAGAACCTTTCAGGAACTACCGCTCCAATAAATATCGTTGCAAGAAGAATTTGTGTAGGCCAACGACCGTTGCACAATGAAAAATTATTGGTAATTATAGCAATCAATCGTTCTCTTGGGCTATCGATAATTCTTGTAGCTACAACACCTGCAGCATTGCAACCAAAACCCATACTCATAGTAAGTGCTTGTTTACCATGTGCTCCTGATTTTTTAAAAAGTGAATCCATATTAAAAGCAACCCTTGGCAAATAACCAAAATCTTCTAATAAAGTAAATAAAGGAAAAAAGATTGCCATTGGAGGAAGCATGACCGCAATAACCCATGCTACGGCCAAATAGACCCCGTCAATTAAAAACCCAGACAACCACCAAGGAAAATTTAAAGCAGTTGCACCATCCTTTAAAAATGGATGCACTGTATCTAACAATAAGCTAGCAAGCATGGATGATGGATAATTGGCTCCAATAATTGTAATCCAAAGAACCAATCCGAGCAGCAAAAGCATGATCGGGAAACCCCATATTTTACTCGTAACAATGCTATCAATTTTAGCATCCAGGCCTAAAGAGCCTTTTTTGGATGAATCCAAAACCGTCTTCGCAACAATTTTTGATGCATCTGCATAAATAGCTTCTGTTAAATTATCGTGAAGATTGTCTCCGATCTGCCAACGCAATTCATTGGACAAGGCAATAATCTCTTCTATTTCTTTTTTACTCATGATTTTTAAACAAATTCACCCGTTTTTAAAGCCTCAATAATATGGGTATCT
>CBFHUV010000095.1:0-3683 GCA_965659055.1 Polaribacter sp. | reverse complement strand
AAATGCTTGGATATTCTTTTTCTATGCGCTTGCTCAAGTCTTTTACTGCCTTTTCTACCTCAGCCGAAATGCTTTTAATTTTATGTGGTTTACAAACAATTTTTCCATTGGCAAGATCACTAATTGTAGCAATCAATTCTGGGATGCCTTCTTTAGATCTTGCACTGGTAGGCACTACCGGAATTCCTAATTCTTTAGACAAACTTCTTGTGTCAATATGAATATGATGCTTTTTAGCTTCGTCCATTAAGTTTAGGCACAATACGGCCTTATTGGTTATTTCAAGGGTTTGAAGAACCAAATTTAAATTTCGCTCCAATCTGCTAGCATCAACAACAATTACTGTTACAGTAGGCTTTCCAAAAAGTATAAAATTCCGAGCAACTTCTTCATCTTCTGATCTAGACATCAAAGAATAAGTTCCTGGAAGGTCAATTAACTTATATTTTTGATCCTGATATTCAAAGCCGCCTTCTGCTCTTGTTACTGTTTTTCCGGGCCAATTTCCGGTATGTTGTCTCAGGCCTGTTAAAGCATTAAAAACAGTACTTTTACCTGTATTTGGGTTTCCTGCCAAAGCGACTAAAAAGTCAAAATTAGTAATGTCAACTCCTAATTTTTTTATGCCTTCTACATTAAAATGTGCACAAGTTTCGCAGGCTGATGTAGGTGCTGTTTTCATAAAGTTACTTTCTTTTGATTAAAATTTTCTCTGATTGATCCTTTCTTAAAGCAATGGCAGTTCCCTTAATTAGAAATGCAGTTGGGTCACTTAATGGATTTAACAAATTAACAGAGACATCCGCCCCTTTTACAAAGCCTAAATCTAGCAATCTTCGTCTGCTTTCACCCCGACTTTCTTTCGAAATTCCTAACACCGTTGCAACTTCATTTGGCCTTAGATTCGAGAGTCTCATACTTGATTCTTCAGAAAACTCTGTTTCCTCTAAGACGCTAATAGAAATGTTTTGAGCCGCAGCCGATGAGATGCTAAATTCCACGCCTTCTGATAAAAAACACACCTCTTCTTCATTGTGTTTTATCACTTTAATTTGTGAACCCAAGTGAATTTTTTTGTCTAATATTTCTTTATAAACCGTTGCGGGTTCATCTTCTAAATGAATAATTTTTCCTAACGTATCCACTGCCAAACGCGAAAGCAATTGCCCTTTTTGCTTTTGCACTTTTCCCTTCTTCGTAGGGATTGGATCGCCGTGAGGGTCAAATCTTGGATTTCCTAGAAGTACGGCTAAATTTTCTACTTCTTCTTCTGTTAATTCATGTTCTTTTAATTCTGCTCGTCCATGCCACTCTTGTTTATCAAAGCCCGTTTTTTCTGATAAGTACTTTTCCCAAAGTCGATGTGCCCGAACAATTCTCAAAGCGTATACTAAGCCTTGTTCCGTAAGTTCGTATACGCCTTTGTTTAATAAAATTAATTGTTTTTTAATCATTTTTTGTAGACTCTCTTGCAGCAAATGATGACTATACTCCAACTCCTTTAAAATGTCTTTCTCAGTATACTTTGATTGATGATACAACAATTTTAAAATATCCTCAATCGCAATCTTTTCTGTAGCCTTTTGTCTTTTTCTAAACCTAAAATACAAACCTCCTTTAGGCTTGAAAATCAAAACTAAAAGGATCAACCCCACCAAAAAGAAAATCAGTGCCGAAATGGGACTATAGTTGCTCATACTTTTGTACATAAAGGTTGTTCGCGATCTTATTCGAAATTGAAAGGGTTCTCTCATCGATCTCGATGATTAAAGAACCATCAAAAGGTTCTTTATTTAGGACTTTAATAATTTGACCCAAGGCAATTTCTTGTTTGTCTAAAAACTGTAAAAACTCGGCAGAGGAATCATTCACTCCAACACAAAGACCTTTTTCATTGATACTTAAGGACGCCAAAAGGCATTTTTCTATTTGATGTAAATTTCCGTTTTTATCAGGAATTGGATCACCGTGTGGATCGCTTTTTGGAAAGCCCAAAAAGGCATCCAATTCATTGATCAATTTTTTGGACTGGATATGCTCCAATTGTTCTGCCACATCATGCACCTCATCCCAAGAGAAATTCAATTTTTCCACTAAAAAAACTTCCCACAATCGGTGCTTACGGATAATTTCAGCAGCAATTTGATCCCCATAAATAGTGAGGCTTACCCCTTGATATTTTTGATAAATCAACACTTTTTTATCTGCCAATCTCTGAATCATATCAGTTACTGAGGAAGCTTTGGTCTCTAATTTTTTGGCAATCGCATTGGTGCTGATGCCTTTTTTAGATTTTAACGCCAAATGAAAAATGGCTTTTATATAATTTTCTTCTGCTTGTGAAAACATACTCTATTTTAGTTTTGACAAATATACAATTTTATTTATTAAAAATAATATTTTAGGCTAGTCTAAAAATTTATTTATATTTGCATAAATTTAACCATTGTATGCCACTATTAAGATATTGCCTTGCTTCTTTATTTCTACTCATTTCAAGTTTTTGCATTGGTCAAACAATAAGCACGGATAGGCCAGATCAAACCGAAAGTGCCACTTTGGTTGGATTAAAAAGTCTTCAACTTGAAAGTGGGATCTTGTTTTCTAGTGTTCATGAACCTTTCGGAAATACAGTTAAACACTTTGTGCCCTCTATTTTATTCAGATATGGAATGAGTAAAAAAATTGAACTTAGATTGTATCAAGAATACGAAACCAATAGGTTTGAACTCCAAAACCAAGCGCTTTCTGGCTTAAAAAATTTGCAGATAGGATTAAAGTTTCTCTTGTTTCAGAAACGTGAAAGCACTACTGAAATTGCCATTATTTCTCATGTTATCGTGCCCACTGGCTCAAAAACCATCGATCAGAATAGCTTTGGAATTATAAACAAATTGGCCATTTCTCATCAGATAGGAGAACAACTAAATATTGGCTATAATTTGGGCTATGATTTCCATGGCAAAAATGCTTCGAAAGGAACTTATGCTTTTGCTTTTGGTATTAAAATAAGTGATGCATTTGGCATGTATGCAGAGTCTTATGGTGAATGGGAAAATATAGATACATTTAGCAATAGCTTTGACACTGGTCTTACCTATCTGCTTGGAAAAAACATGCAAGTAGACCTTTCGTATGGAGTAGGACTCAATCATAGCATGCAATTTGTTTCGACTGGGCTCAGTTGGAATCTAGGTCAGATTTCAAAAAAATGAGTGCACTATTTCTAAATAGATAGTACCTTTACACAAATTTTGTATCCTTGAGCAAACAGATTCTTGTAAATCACTACAAAAAATCTGCCAAAACAAAGCAGATTTTAGAGGCCTTACAACACGACAAAAACCATTTTCAGATTTCGAATTTGGTCGGATCGTCGTTGTCTTTTGTTATTTCAGAAACCTTTAAAGAGGCAAATAAAACCTACTTACTTATCTTCAATGACAAAGAAGCAGCAGCCTATTATTTAAATGATTTTGAACAATTATTGGGTGATAAAAATGTTCTTTTCTACCCTGGATCTTATCGAAGACCCTATCAGATTGAAGAAGTAGACAATGCCAATGTATTATTGCGCTCTGAGGTTTTAAACCGAATCAATTCTCGAAAAAAACCCGCTGTAATCATTAGCTATCCGGAAGCGCTCTTTGAAAAGGTCGTTACAAAAAAAGAGCTTGAAAAAA
>CBFHUV010000094.1:0-7578 GCA_965659055.1 Polaribacter sp. | reverse complement strand
GAAGAAGCGTTCTTAGTTGGTGGAGCAACATTTTGGTTTTCATCAATGATTTTGCTAACAGCAGGTACTCTTTTTGCAATGTGGTTGTGAGAGCGTATTACAGATAAGGGAGTTGGTAATGGAATATCATTATTAATTACTGTAGGTATTATCGCTAAGTTCCCATCAGCATTTTTTCAAGAATTAGTTTCTAAAACCACCAATGCTGGTGCTGGAGGAATCATGATGATCTTGATAGAAATCATTGTTTGGTTTGTTGTAATTTTATTAACGGTTCTTTTAGTAACTGCTGTTCGAAAGATCGCGGTGCAATACGCAAGAAGAACTGTAGCTGGAGACATTAAAAGTGTTGCAGGTGGTGCAAGGGATTATATTCCTTTAAAATTAAATGCAGCAGGTGTAATGCCAATCATTTTTGCACAAGCAATTATGTTTTTACCAGTGGCTTTGGCTAGAAAATTTCCTGCCTTGAGTGAACTTCAAGACATGAATGGATTGTGGTACAATGTATTGTTCGCTGTGTTGATCATAGTATTCAGCTATTTTTACACTGCTATTACAGTGCGTACTGATGAAATGGCGCAAGGATTAAAAAGAAGTGGTGGTTTTATCCCAGGGATTCGACCAGGTTCTGATACTGCAGATCGTTTAGATTCTGTATTGTCTAGAATTACCTTCCCAGGTTCTTTGTTTTTAGCAGCCTTGTCTATTTTACCTGCAATTATCGTGCAGTTTGGCGTACAACAAAGTTGGGCTATGTTTTACGGAGGTACTTCATTGATCATTATGGTTGGTGTTGCGATAGATACCATCCAGCAAATTAACTCGTACTTGTTGAATAGTCATTACGATGGATTGATGAAAACAGGAACTAGTAATAGAAAAGCGTTAAAATAATATGGCTAAACAATCAGCAATTCAACAAGATGGAACTATTACAGAAGCATTGTCTAATGCAATGTTCCGTGTAGAATTAGAGAATGGACATATTGTAACAGCGCATATCTCTGGTAAAATGCGTATGCATTATATCAAATTATTACCAGGAGATAAGGTAAAATTAGAAATGAGCCCTTATGATTTAACTAAGGCAAGAATTACTTATAGATATTAAAACAAAGTACTGATGAAAATAAGAGCTTCAATAAAAAAGAGAAGTGCCGAGTGCAAGATTGTACGAAGAAAAGGCAGATTATATGTAATCAATAAACAGAATCCTAGATTTAAACAAAGACAAGGATAGTTATGGCAAGAATAGCAGGAATTGATATACCAAAAAACAAAAGAGGAGTTATCGCTTTAACTTACATTTTTGGGATAGGAAACAGTAGAGCTAAAGAAATTTTAGCAAATGCAAACGTTGATGAAAGCATCAAGGTTCAAGATTGGTCAGATGATCAAATCGCAGCAATTAGAGAACAAGTTGGATCTTTTACCATCGAAGGTGAATTGCGTTCTGAAATCCAAATAAACATCAAACGTTTGATGGATATTGGATGTTACAGAGGTATTCGTCATAGAGTTGGTCTTCCTTTAAGAGGACAAAGAACCAAAAACAACTCTAGAACGAGAAAAGGTAGAAGAAAAACTGTAGCTAACAAAAAGAAAGCTACTAAATAATAACTAGAGATTATGGCTAAAGCGAATACAAAAAAGCGTAAAGTTATTGTTGAATCAGTTGGTGAAGCACACATCACCGCTTCTTTTAATAACATTATTATTTCTTTAACAAACAAAAAAGGTGACGTAATTTCTTGGTCGTCTGCTGGTAAGCAAGGTTTTAGAGGTTCTAAAAAGAACACTCCATACGCTGCTCAAACTGCTGCAGAAGACTGTTCAAGAGTTGCTCATGAAGCTGGACTTAGAAAAGTGAAAGTGTTTGTAAAAGGACCAGGTAATGGTAGAGAAAGTGCGATTAGAACAATACACAATAGCGGAATTGAAGTATCAGAGATCATTGATGTTACTCCAATGCCACACAATGGATGTCGCCCTCCAAAAAGAAGAAGAGTCTAATTCTACTTTGAAACTTGTTTCATAAAACGAATTAAAATTAATTAATATTTTAACTTGGTTGGATACCGATTATCGAAGGAGTACGCCTTAATTCATAATCCCAACTATAATAACTAAGAAATGGCAAGATATACAGGACCAAAAACTAAAATTGCTCGTAAATTCGGTGAAGCAATTTTCGGAGATGATAAAAACTTTGAAAAAAGAAATTATCCTCCAGGACAACATGGTAGTGCTAAAAGAAGAGGTAAAAAATCTGAATACGCTACTCAATTAGAAGAAAAACAAAAAGCGAAATACTCTTATGGTATTTTAGAGCGTCAGTTTTCTAATATGTTCAAAAAAGCACAACGATCTAAAGGAATTACAGGTGAAGTTTTACTTCAATTATGTGAGTCTCGTTTAGACAACGTAGTGTACCGAATGGGAATCTCAAACTCTCGTAGTGGAGCTCGTCAATTGGTGTCTCATAGACACATTACTGTAAATGGTGAAATCTTAAATATTCCATCATATACATTAAATGAAGGTGATGTGGTTGCTGTAAGAGAAAAATCAAAATCTTTAAGTGCTATCGAAAATGCATTAGCTTCTAACAGCAATGTATACGAATGGTTAACTTGGAATTCTGATTTAAAATCTGGTACTTTCTTAAAAGCTCCAGAAAGATTACAGATTCCTGAGAATATCAAAGAACAATTGATTGTAGAGTTGTACTCTAAATAATAAATTAATCATATTGGTGTTTGGCCAAAGGGTTTATTTGTACATCTTCAGACTTATAAACCGCGCAACCAAATAACAATTAAAACGAAGAAATATGGCAATTTTAAATTTTCAAAAACCTGATAAAGTAATCATGATTGAATCTACAGATTTTTCTGGTAGATTTGAATTCAGACCTTTAGAGCCAGGTTTTGGTTTAACAGTAGGAAATGCTTTAAGAAGAGTATTGTTATCTTCATTAGAAGGTTTTGCAATCACATCTTTGCGAGTTGATGGTGTGGAGCACGAATTTTCTGCAATCGATGGTGTTGTAGAGGATGTTACAGAAATAATATTGAATTTAAAACAAATGCGTTTTAAGAAACAAATTGACGAAACAGATAGAGAATCTGTGGCTGTTTCTGTTTCTGGTCAAGAGCAATTAACTGCTGGAGATTTGCAACGTTTTATTTCTGGTTACCAAGTTTTAAACCCAGATTTAGTAATCTGTAATATGGATAAATCTGTGAAATTAAACATGGAGTTAACCATAGAAAAAGGTAGAGGATTTGTTCCTGCCGAAGAAAATAAAAAAGCTGGTGTTGCTTTAGGAACTATTTTCACAGATTCTATTTACACTCCTATAAAGAATGTAAAGTACGCTGTTGAGAACTTTCGTGTTGAGCAAAAAACAGATTACGAAAAATTGGTTTTTGATATTGATACTGATGGTTCAATTAGTCCAAAAGATGCTTTAACGGAAGCGGCAAAAATTTTAATCCACCACTTTATGCTATTCTCTGATGAGCGTATTACTTTAGAGGCAGATGAAATTGCACAGACTGAAACCTATGATGAAGAATCATTGCACATGCGTCAGTTATTAAAAACAAAATTGGTAGATATGGACTTGTCTGTTCGAGCCTTGAATTGTTTGAAAGCTGCAGAAGTTGATACTTTAGGAGACTTGGTATCATTCAATAAAAATGACCTTATGAAGTTCCGTAACTTTGGTAAGAAATCCTTAACTGAACTAGATGAACTAGTACATGTAAAAGGACTTACTTTCGGAATGGATTTGAGTAAATACAAATTAGATAGAGATTAACCTTTCATTATTTTGCTCCCCAAAGAGGGTAGATGCAAGATGAAAGTAAAAAACAAATGTCATGAGACACGGAAAGAAAATTAATCATTTAAGTAGAAAAACAGCGCATAGAAAAGCGATGTTAGCGAATATGTCTTGTTCTTTAATAGAGCACAAGCGTATCAACACAACAGAAGCGAAAGCGAAAGCATTGCGTGTGTTTATCGAGCCTTTAATTACAAAATCGAAAAGTGATACTACTCACAATCGTCGTATTGTATTTAGTGTGCTTAGAGATAAGTATGCAGTTACAGAATTGTTTAAAGAGATCTCTGTAAAAGTTGCTGACAGACCAGGAGGGTACTTACGTATCATCAAATTAGGAAATCGTCAAGGAGATAATGCTTCTATGGCAATGGTAGAATTGGTTGATTACAACGAATTGTACAATCCTAACGGTAAAAAAGCTAAGAAGACAACTCGTAGAGGTAAGAAGAAAGGGACTGATGCAGCTCCAGAAGTTGCAGAAACGAAAGCTCCAGAAACTACTGAAGAATAAATATGAAATTATTTATTATAAATACCAAAAAAGGGATAAGCAGCAATGTTTATCCCTTTTTTTTGAAATTTTTTATTTTGCAAGGATGGTTTCAACTTTCAGATATTTAGTATTTTTGCAAGTGAAACAAGTCCAATTAATTATTAATCCATTCGAACGAATACAAGCAACACATGAAGTACAAACAACACAAAAAAGCCTTAATCTTATTAGCTGATGGTACAATTTTTTATGGGAAGTCTATTGGAATAGAAGGAACCGCAACTGGTGAAATTTGTTTTAATACAGGTATGACGGGTTATCAAGAAATTTTCACAGACCCATCTTATTTTGGACAATTAATGGTCGCAACAAATGCGCACATTGGAAACTACGGGGTGAACAATGAAGAGGTAGAATCTGATGGAATTAAAATTTCAGGATTGATCTGTAGAAATTTTAGTTTTACACATTCTCGAGTAGATTCTGATGGGAATTTATTTGACTGGTTTCAGAAACACAATTTGGTAGCTATTTCTGATGTTGATACCAGAGCACTTGTTTCTTATATCAGAGATCATGGAGCTATGAATGCAATTATTTCTACCAAAATAGATGACATGGAAGCTCTTAAAAGTCAATTGAAAGAAACACCAAATATGGATGGTCTTGAATTGGCCTCTAAGGTTTCTACTAAAGAACCTTATTTTGTGGGTGATGTAAATGCTACATATAAAATCTCTGCATTGGATATTGGAATCAAAAAGAATATTTTGCGCAATTTTGTGAAACGAGATGCTTATGTAAAAGTATTTCCATACAATGCTAGTTTTGAACAAATGGAAGCTTTTGGACCTGACGGTTATTTTATTTCAAATGGTCCTGGTGATCCACAGCCCCTTGTTGAAGCACAGCAGGTAGCCAAAGAAATTATTAAAAGAGGTCTTCCTTTGTTCGGTATTTGTTTAGGTCATCAAGTAATCGCGTTGGCGAATGGAATATCTACCTATAAAATGCACAATGGTCATAGAGGAATAAACCATCCTGTAAAAAACCTAATTACAGGTAAGGGAGAAATCACTTCACAGAATCATGGTTTTGCTATCAATAGAGAAGAAACTGAAGCAAATGAGGCTGTAGAGATTACGCATGTTCATTTAAATGACCATACGGTTGCGGGAATACGAATGAAGGATAAAAATTGTTTTTCTGTACAATACCATCCAGAAGCGAGTCCTGGACCACATGATGCAGAATATTTATTTGATCAATTTATCGAGAATATTCAAAAAGTAAAATAAGCTGAACTGCAACGTTTTCGTAATTAATTACAAGGAGAGATCTCTAAGAATATGAGATTTTGTAATTTAGCCTGAAACACATAAACTTTAGAATTCCCGCTTTGGCAGGGATTCTTCTTAACATAAATAACGAATAATGAGTATCATAATTAACATTCATGCACGCCAAATATTTGATTCTAGAGGGAATCCTACTGTAGAAGTAGACGTTTATACCGAAAATGGCATTTTAGGAAGAGCTGCAGTGCCTTCTGGAGCATCTACAGGAGAACACGAAGCAGTTGAACTAAGAGATGGTGGAAAAGCCTATATGGGTAAAGGTGTTTTAAAAGCAGTTAAAAATGTCAATCAAATCATAGCTCAAGAATTGTTAGGCACTTCTGTTTTTGAACAAAATGCCATTGATAAGCTTATGATTGATTTGGATGGAACTGCCAATAAATCTGTATTAGGAGCCAACGCTATTTTAGGAGTTTCTTTAGCAGTTGCAAAAGCTGCTGCCAATGAGTTGGGATTGCCTTTATATAGATATGTAGGAGGTGTTTCTGCAAATACGCTTCCAGTTCCAATGATGAACATTATTAATGGAGGATCTCACTCAGATGCACCTATCGCTTTTCAAGAGTTTATGATCATGCCAGTAAAGGCAGCTAATTTCACGCAGGCCATGCAAATGGGTTCCGAAATTTTTCATCAGTTAAAAAAGGTATTGCACGATAGAAATTTATCAACAGCGGTAGGAGATGAAGGAGGTTTTGCTCCTACTTTAGACGGAACTGAAGATGCCTTAGATACAATTGCTTTGGCAGTAAAAAATGCGGGTTATACCATAGGAGATCAAATTATGATTGCTTTGGATTGTGCTGCTGCAGAGTTTTATGTAGATGGTAAATACGATTATACCAAATTTGAAGGTGCGAAAGGAAAAGTTAGAACCAGTGTTGAGCAGGCTGATTATTTAGCTGAATTAGCTGCGAATTATCCAATCATTTCTATAGAGGATGGAATGGACGAAAACGACTGGGAAGGCTGGAAATATCTTACTGAAAAGATTGGAGATAAGGTTCAATTGGTTGGGGATGATTTGTTTGTGACCAATGTAACACGTTTGTCTAGAGGTATCGAAAATGGTATCGCCAATTCTATTTTAATTAAGGTAAACCAAATTGGCACATTGACAGAAACAATTGCTGCAGTTCATATGGCTCATAATGCTGGTTATACATCGGTAATGAGTCATCGATCTGGAGAGACAGAAGACAATACGATTGCAGATTTAGCAGTTGCTTTAAATTGTGGACAAATTAAGACAGGTTCGGCTTCTCGTTCAGACAGAATGGCCAAATACAACCAATTGCTTCGAATAGAGGAAGCTTTGGGAGATATTGCTTATTATCCTCAAGAAAAGGCTTTTAAGTAATATCCGTTTTTTAAAATATTTAAAACCCTCAAACTTTGATTTTGAGGGTTTTTTATTGCATAAAATTCAATAAGATTATCTTATTTTCTCATATCGAAAATCTATCCCAACTTGCTTTTAAAATCCCTTAAAAAATGGTATCTTCGTGTCCAACATCAAAACTAAAAAAGAGATTGAATATGTCAGATATAGCTACGCTAAAACTAGGTGATAAATCTTATGAATTTCCACTAGTAAAAGGGACTGAAAATGAAGTTGCCATTGATATTAAATCATTAAGAGCAGCCACTGATGGTGTTATTACGATAGATCCAGGATATAAAAACACAGGGTCATGTGAAAGTGCCATTACATTTTTAGATGGGGAGAAAGGAATTTTACGATACAGAGGATATTCAATTGAAGAATTAGCAGAAAAAGCTGATTTTTTAGAAGTAGCCTATTTGTTGATTTTTGGTGAATTGCCATCAAAGGATGTTTTGGAGAAATTCTCACAAGATATTTGTGCTCA
>CBFHUV010000093.1:0-7844 GCA_965659055.1 Polaribacter sp. | reverse complement strand
GAGAAGAAGGCATGGCGTGGCACTCGGACGGTGAAAAAATGTTAAAAAAAAATGGAGCGATTGCCTCTTTAACACTTGGAGCTGCTCGTAAATTTTCTTTTAAGCACAAAGAGCAAAAACAAAAGGTAGACATCCTTCTAGAAAGTGGCAGTTTATTGATCATGAAAGGCACCACGCAAAGCCATTGGTTGCATCGATTACCACCCACCAAAAAAGTATACAAGCCCCGAATAAACTTAACTTTTCGAACGATAGTTCGTTAAATTTTCTATTTCTTTGCAGTAAATTTTTTTCATTGGATTCAAAAAGTCAAGCATCAATAAATCTTAACAAATACATTAGCAGTACGGGTATTTGTTCTCGAAGAGAGGCCGAAAAATTAATCCTTGCAGGTAGAGTAACCATTAACGGAAATCCTACGCAATTAGGAAACCGCGTGGTTTCTGGTGATGTGGTGCGAATTGACGGCAGGTTGTTGGAGCCCAAACCCACCACCTTGTATTTGGCTTTTAACAAGCCAGTAGGCATTGTATGCACGACCGATTTAAAAGAGAGAGACAACATCATTAAATACATCAATCATCCTGAACGACTGTTTCCTATAGGGCGATTGGACAAGCCTTCTGAAGGGTTGATTTTTTTGACCAATGATGGTGACATCGTTAATAAGATATTACGAGCCGGAAACAATCATGAAAAGGATTATGTGGTGAGTGTAGACAAACCCATCACGGATGCCTTTGTGCATAAAATGGCGAATGGGGTACCAATTTTAGGGACCATTACCAAAAAATGTCAAGTGCAAAAATTAGGATCACACAGCTTTCAAATAGTCTTAACGCAAGGTTTGAATCGTCAGATACGAAGAATGTGTGAGTATTTGGGCTACGAAGTATTAAGTCTAAAAAGAACCCGCATTATGAATGTGAATTTAGACAAACTAGCTGTTGGTGACTGGAGAGAATTGACTGAAGAAGAGTTGTTTGAAATAAACAGTATGGTGGCCTATTCTTCAAAAACAGAAGAAGCTTCAAAAGATGCTTCCAAACCTAAAAAGAAACCCCAAGCAAAAAAGGCCGTTTTAAAGCCCGATGCTTTTACCAAAAAAAGTGCGGCTTTTAGAAAAAATTCCCCAAAAACCAAGAGAGCTGCTGCGGAAAACAACCGCAATAGAAAACGCTCATAGCTTAACTTTTTTTAACTTTTGTATGATTACAATAACTGTATCTTTGCGATAATGAAATTTGACTTAAAAATAACCGACCCAAAGAGCAAGGCCAGAGCTGGTGTGATTACAACAGATCATGGACCTATAGAAACGCCTATTTTTATGCCTGTAGGAACCGTAGGGACTGTAAAAGGAGTGCATCAAACAGAATTGAAAGATGAAATTAACCCAGATATCATTTTAGGGAACACCTATCATTTGTATTTGCGCCCGAAAACAGACATCTTAGAACAGGCTGGTGGCCTGCACAAGTTTATGAACTGGGATCGAAATATCTTAACAGATTCAGGAGGCTATCAGGTGTATTCCTTATCTGGAAGAAGAAAAATTAATGAAGAAGGTGTCAAGTTTAAGAGTCATATTGATGGTTCATATCATGTTTTTACACCCGAAAATGTGATGGAGATTCAGCGTAGCATTGGGGCAGATATCATCATGGCTTTTGATGAATGTACACCCTATCCTTGTGATTATAATTATGCAAAACGCTCTATGCACATGACCCATAGATGGTTAAAACGCTGTGTAGATCATTTAGAGAAAACACCTTTAAAATACGACTACAATCAGAGCTTTTTTCCAATCGTACAAGGAAGTACCTATAAAGATTTGCGCAAGCAATCTGCAGAGTTTATCGCTTCAGTAGGGGCAGAAGGAAATGCCATTGGTGGACTTTCTGTAGGAGAACCTGCCGAAGAATTGTATGCTATGACAGAAATTGTTTGTGAGATATTGCCAGAAGACAAGCCTCGTTATTTAATGGGTGTTGGGACGCCAATAAATATTTTAGAAAATATTGCTCTTGGGGTGGACATGTTTGACTGTGTGATGCCAACCCGAAATGCTAGAAACGGGATGTTATTTACAGCTCATGGTAGCATCAATATTAAAAATAAGAAATGGGAGAATGATTTTTCTGCCCTGGATCCGATGGGAATTACGTTTGTAGATACGGTGTATTCTAAAGCTTATTTACGCCATTTATTTGCCTCGAATGAACTGCTTGGAAAACAGATTGCATCCATTCACAATCTAGGATTTTATTTGTGGCTAACTCGTGAAGCAAGAAAGCATATCTTAGCAGGAGATTTTGCCGAATGGAAAAATACCATGGTCAACCAAATGAATAAACGCTTGTAATTTGAAAATTATTGATTGGTACATATTGAAGAGGTATTTGGTAACATTCGTGTTTACCTTACTGATCTTGATACCCATTGCGGTGGCCATCGATATTGCCGAAAAAATAGACAAGTTTCTAACTTCCGATACCATTACTTTGGTAGAAATTGTCCATGATTACTACCTAAATTTCATTATTTATTATACCAATACCTTCATGCCTTTGGCCTTGTTTGTTGCGGTTATATTCTTTACCTCCAAATTGTCAAACAATACCGAGGTAATTGCCATTAACAATGCAAAGGTGTCCTTTACCCGATTTTTATACCCTTATTTTATTGGTGCCACTTTAGTAACCTTATTGGCCTTACTTATGAATCATTTTGTGGTGCCAAATAGCACAAAGGTTCGAAAGAGTTTTGAAAATGAGTACTTAGTAAGATCGAAATATGGTGATAATCAGGTAAAAGAATTTAGCCTTCAGCTTAGTGATAGTACCTATATGTATATTCAGAGCTATGATTTGAAACGAAACAATGGCTTTAATTTTTCTACAGAAGTCTATGATGGTTTGGAATTAAAATACAAGCTTACCGCCAATATTATTAATTGGATGGAAAAAGACAGCTCTTTTAGACTTTCCAATTATAAAATTAGAAGAATCAATAAAAACGGAAAAGACAGTCTTGAAGTGGGAGCTTCTATGGATGCTGACTTTCCATTTACACCCAAAGATTTGGTCTACAAATCGGCCTTGGCTCAAGAAATGCCCTCTGATGAGTTAATTAGATTTATCAATATCTCAAAAAAAAGAGGTGTTAAAAATCTCAATTCCTATTTGGTTGAATTACACAAAAGAACCAGTTTACCTATTGCTTCTTATTTTTTGACCATCATCGCTGTTGCTTTGTCTTTTAGGAAACGCAGGGGAGGAACAGGGGTTAATATGGCATTGGGCTTCGGATTGATGTTTGTATACATTTTCTTTTTAAAAGTTTCTGAAGTGCTTGGAGCAGTAGCTGGAGCCAATTCATTACTTTCGGTGTGGATTCCAAATATGGTTTTTGGATTGTTGGCTTTATACCTGTATATCAATGCAAGAAAATAAGATTAAGAATTATGCCCTGCTGCATTTTATTGTTTTCATTTGGGGTTTCACTGCAATCTTAGGTGCCTTAATAAGTATTGATGCGATTCCATTGGTTTGGTACCGCATGTTGTTGGCAGCCATTTTTATTTTTATTTATTTTATCATCACCAAAAAATCGTTTCGGGTTGATAGAAAAGCACTGTTCAAATTTGCTCTTATTGGTTGTATTATTGCCATGCATTGGATTGCTTTTTTTAAATCAATAAAAGTGTCTACGGTATCCATTGCCTTAGTGACCATGAGTACAGGTGCTTTTTTTACTTCTCTAATTGAGCCTATTTTTTACAAACGAAAGATTAAAAGTATTGAGCTTGTTTTGGGCTTGATGGTGGTCATTGGCCTGTATATCATTTTTAATTTTGAATCTCAGTATACCTTAGGAATTGTGCTGGCATTGATTTCTGCCTTGTTGGCCTCAACCTTTGCCGTTCTAAATGGTTTGGCGGTAAGAACGCATGAACCCAATGTAATTTCGTTTTATCAACTTTTGTTTGGAGCTGGCTTTATAAGTGTTTATTTAGTTTTTACGGGAGGTTTTGACGCACAGTTTTTTGAGCTGTCTAATTTGGATTGGTTTTATATGCTCATTTTAAGCAGTATTTGTACAGCCTTTGCTTTTATCGTTTCAGTAAAAGTGATGAAATTTTTATCACCTTATACGGTCATGCTAACTTTAAATTTGGAACCAGTTTATGCGATTGTATTGGCGCTAATTATTTTTGGAGAAAAAGAACAAATGAAGCCAGGCTTTTATTTTGGTGGTGCTATTGTAATTTTTGTAGTTTTATTAAATGGTCTGCTAAAAAACAAGGACTATATAAAAAAGAAGTTTAAGGGAAGTAAATAAGACAATTACCAATAAAAAATTAGGGGTTTTTGTAGGCACAAACAAATTTTATAGTAAGTTTGTAGCTAGTAAACCTCAATGAATATTAAAGAGATTGTTGACAATCAAAGCAACTAGAATATGGAATACTTAGATTTTGAACTGCCTATTAAAGAGCTTGAAGATCAATTAGATAAATGTCAGATAATTGGTGAAGAAAGCGATGTCGATGTAACGGCAACTTGTAAGAAAATAGAAAAGAAACTAGAAAAAACCAAAAAGGAAATTTATAAAAACTTGACAGCTTGGCAACGTGTACAACTGTCTCGTCACCCAAATAGACCCTATACCTTAGATTATATTAAAGCCATTGCTGGTGATACCTTTATGGAATTTCACGGAGATCGCAGTGTTAAAGATGACAAAGCCATGATTGGTGGTTTGGGTAAAATTGGCGATCAATCATATATGTTTATTGGTCAACAAAAAGGCTATAATACCAAGACACGTCAATACAGAAATTTTGGAATGTCAAATCCTGAAGGCTATCGTAAAGCATTACGCTTGATGAAAATGGCAGAAAAATTTGGAATTCCTGTAGTAACACTTATCGATACTCCTGGAGCCTATCCTGGTTTAGAAGCAGAGGAGCGTGGTCAAGGTGAAGCAATTGCTAGAAATATCCTAGAAATGACCCGATTAAAAACCCCGATTATTGCAGTAGTGATTGGTGAAGGAGCCTCTGGAGGTGCTTTAGGAATTGGTGTTGGTGACCGTGTATTGATGTTAGAGAATTCATGGTATTCTGTAATTTCTCCAGAAAACTGTTCTTCAATTTTATGGAGGAGCTGGGCACATAAAGAGCAAGCTGCAGAGGCTTTAAAGCTAACTGCTAATGATGGTGTGAAGTTAAAAATCGTTGATGGTATTATTGAAGAGCCTTTAGGAGGTGCTCATTCTGATAGAGAGACCACCTTTAAAGAAGTTGAAAAAACTATTGTTGCTGTTTATAATGAATTAAAGCAATTGAGTGCGACAGAATTGGTAAGTCAACGTATGGATAAATATTCTAAAATGGGTGTCTTTAAAGAGTAGCCCATACATAAATTCATAAAAAAAGCAGGAGTTTTTAACTCCTGCTTTTTTTATGGGCTTCTTTTTGTAATTAAAGACCTAGTTCTGTAAATAGATTTTTCAATCTTGGATCAGAAGGTCTCGGTGCATTTGAGTCTACAATGTTACCTTTTGGATCTATCAAGATAAATCTTGGAATGCTATTTACTTGATAGGCTTGCAAAAACTCTAAGTCCTGACCTGCGTGCAATTGCATTCCGGTTAAACTTTTGTCTTTCACCATTGCTCTCCATTTACTCTCTGCATTTTCCCAGCTACCCGCGGTTCTTGCATCGTCAATAGAAATACTTACAAATTGAATGTTTTTATTGTGGTATTCTTTTTCTAGGCTTTTTAAAGCAGGAATTTCTGCAATACAAGGATTACACCAAGTAGCCCATAGATCTATATATACATAGCCTCCTTGTAGCTTAGATAGCGATGTTTTACCTCCTTTATAATTGATAAAATTGTTGAATTTTGGAGATGGTTTCCCTTTTGCGATCTTCTCCATAGATTGAGCCATTTCTATAGCTCTGGTATGTTGACTGTCGTAATTGTTTTCTAAATAGGTAAAAAAATCTCCATTTTGTTGGGTGTTTTTAGTAACCAATTCTGGATCCAAATCGCTAAATAGTTTTTGAAGACTATCAAAACTACCCTTAAGCTTTTGTAACTCTTTGGTAAAGTTTTCTTTTTCAAGAACAAATAATTTTCTTGGATCTCCTATGCTGCTTCCGAATCTGTTTTGGGCCAATAGAAAATTTGAGTTATCTGAACCTGTACCTGAAAATTCTAAACTATTGAAAAAAGAATTTGAATTGGCATTTAAGGTCACATCAAATCCATTTCCTAAATAAACAAATCCAGCATTGTTTCCGCTAATAACAATATTAAATAGTTCTGAGTTCTTTAGTTGCAAGGTATCACTAAAACTTCCATCATCCTTCAGGGCAATTTCTTTTTCAATCGTTCCATTGGATAATACCATTTTTTTACCAACAGCGTTTTCTATTTTACCAGAGAAGCTTGCGAAGTTTTTGTTTTCTTTTGTGCATGCATATAGGCTAAGTGCCACAACAGCAAGGGCTAATATTTTTTTCATTTTGTTCTTTAATTTTGGGCAAAGGTACTAAAAGAAGCATTTTCGATAGATACAACTTCGTTAATTTTTTAATAAAAAAAGCCCAAATGTACATTTGGGCTTTTTGATTACTCTTCCTGTTTTTGTTCAGGCTTCTTTTTTGGCTTTTTTATCTTTATGGTTAGCTCGTTTTTAGCTTCGTCCAAATCCATAAGGATGGTATCACCTTCTGAAAGTTTAGCACTTACAATTTCCTCAGCCAAAGCATCTTCAATGTATTTTTGAATCGCTCTTTTTAGAGGTCTGGCACCATATTTTTTATCAAAACCTTTATCAGCAATATAATCTTTTGCCTTTTCCGTTAGTTTTAGGGTATATCCCAAATCAGAAATTCGATCTAATAATTTGTTTAATTCGATATCGATAATTAAATGGATATCGCTTCTTTCTAAGGCATTGAAAACAATAATATCATCAATTCTATTTAAGAACTCAGGAGCGAATGATTTTTTCAAGGCAGATTCTATAATGCCTTTTGCATGTTCATCTGCTTGTGCAGTTTTAGAAGCGGTTCCGAAACCGACACCAGCGCCAAAATCTTTCAATTGACGAGCACCAATATTCGAGGTCATAATGATAATGGTATTTCTAAAATCAATACGTCTACCTAAGCTGTCTGTAATATATCCATCATCTAAAATTTGCAACAACATATTAAATACGTCGGGATGTGCTTTTTCAATTTCATCTAATAAAATAACGGAATAGGGTTTTCTTCTAACTTTTTCTGTTAGCTGACCACCTTCTTCATAACCAACATATCCCGGAGGTGCACCAATCAACCTTGAAATGGCAAACTTCTCCATATATTCACTCATGTCAACTCGAATCAATGAATCTTCAGAATCAAATAACTCTCTGGCCAATACTTTTGCCAATTGCGTTTTACCGACACCTGTTTGACCCAAAAAGATAAATGACCCTATGGGTTTGTTAGGATCTTTAAGTCCAACACGGTTTCTCTGAATCGCCTTAACAACCTTAGAAACTGCCTCGTCTTGACCGATAACCTTTCCTTTGATTAGATTGGGCAATTCACTAAGTCTACTGCTTTCTGCTTCGGCAACTCGGTTAACTGGGATGCCAGTCATCATAGAAACCACTTCGGCGACATTGTCTTCCGTAACGATTTCTCGGTTTAACTTAGAGTCTTCTTCCCATTGTTTTTGCGCCGAATCTAAAGCCGCCTCAAGATTTTTTTCATCGTCTCTCAGCTTGGCCGCCTCCTCGTATTTTTGACCATTTACCGCCTTTGATTTTT
>CBFHUV010000092.1:4237-7853 GCA_965659055.1 Polaribacter sp. | reverse complement strand
ATTTTATTTCTAAAACTAATTTCAAAAATCCGTACTATTCAAAGCGTAAAAACCCATCAACAAGATTCATTTTAATCTTCTTTTGCAGTACTATAATGCTCCTTAATTTTAGCAAAGCTTTTAATAGATTTCTGAATCCAATCCCCATACAACACCTGTTTTTCAGCATCCGTCAAGCCCCAAGGAAGTTCAGAAGCTCTTAATTTTGAGCTAAGGTCTTGTAAAATAATAGCGGCCGCCACAGAAATGTTCAAACTCTCTGTAAAACCTACCATCGGAATCTTTAAATAGCCATCGGCTTGATTCATGGTATATTCAGAAACACCCTCCTTCTCTACCCCAAAAACAAAAGCAGATTTTTTGCTGATGTCAAAGTCGGACAGCACACAAGAGTCATTATGAGGAGTGGTAGCGATAATCTGATACCCATCAGCGCGCAGATCGTCCAAACAATCTTGGGTGTTGTTGGCACTGCTATTGTATTTTTTAATGTTCAGCCATTTCTGAGAGCCTTTGGCCACATGTCTAGAAACCCGGCTCGAGTATTTGTTTTGGATGATATGCACATCTTGAACCCCAAAAATATCACAGCTTCTAATAACAGCGCTAGAGTTATGTGGCTGGTAAATATCCTCTAGAACCACCGTAAAATGACGTGTTCGAGTCTCTAAAATGCGCTTAAAAGTGGCTTTGCGCTTATCACTTACAAAATCTTCTAAATAATTTAAAAAAGCAGTATCAATCATTCCATGGGTTTCTAGCACAAACATAACAAAAAATCATATTTTAGCAGTGAAAAACCAGCAATATGAAAAACCTAGTGGTCTTAACAGGTGCAGGAATGAGTGCAGAAAGCGGCATCAAAACCTTTAGAGATGCAGACGGTCTTTGGGAAGGATACGATGTCTTAGAAGTAGCCTCTCCTCAAGGATTTGCCAAAGATCCAGCCTTAGTGTTAGATTTTTACAACCAACGCAGAAGGCAATTGTTAGAAGTTGTGCCCAATAAGGCACATCACAATCTTGCAGCCTTAGAAACACATTTTAAAGTAGACATCATTACTCAAAATATTGATGATTTGCATGAACGAGCTGGTAGTCGTCATATTTTACACCTGCACGGTGAATTACTCAAAGTACACAGCACAAAACACCCAGAACAGGTCTATAATTGGACCAAAGACCTCTATTTAGGTGATTTTTGCCCTTCAGGAAGCCAGCTACGACCACATATTGTATGGTTTGGTGAAGATGTCCCCTTATTGGAAAAAGCAGCGCAGAAGGTCGCTAATGCAGCCGTTTTAGTTATTATCGGTACTTCTATGCAAGTGTATCCGGCAGCAAGTCTTATTCACTATGTACAGCCAGGAGTTCCTATCTATTTTATAGATCCAAAACCCAGTATTCAAGAAAATCAGTTTAAAAACCTAACAATTATTCAAGAAGTAGCCAGCTCCGGAACGGATAAATTAATGGAAATATTAAGTTAGATGGTCATTACGAAGGAGGTACGACTGAAGGAACCTGTTCAAGGAAAGACTGCTTCGTAAACCTTTCTGCCGAAAGGCAGGCTCGCAATGACAACTAAAACTACTTAGAAATTAATCGATTAAAATACTCGTACAATTCACCCTTAGAAAGACTCCCTCCTTTTTCAATCAAGTCAAAGATCTCCAAATTACGCTCGCCATCATAAGGCTTAGACCCAGTAAAGAGTTCTACTTGAGCATCACTTGGGTTGTGCAACAACCATTCAAAGCCGGCTTGCTCTAAAAGATCAATTTCTTTATGAACTTTTACATAGATCCGATGAATTTCTGTTTCATCACAATGAAAAAAGTTGACACTATCCCTAGAAAAGTGTTCAATATAGTGGGTTTTGCTAAGCACATCCTCCCATACCAAATCAGAAAAAATAGCCAACTCCTCATCTGCCACTTCGGGTTTTTCCTGTTTTAAAGCATCCCATTCCTGGGCATCAATCTTTTGAGTGGCTAAAAACAAGGCAAACTCTTGGTGCAAAGCCTCAAACTGTTCTTTGGTTAAAAGTCTATATTTCATCAAAATTCATTAAACGGTTAAAAATAAAAAAACCTACCAAATAAATTTGATAGGTTTTATATGTAACATGCTGTGTTCCTTATTCAGCAACCACATCAAAGGTGATTTCAGCAATTACAGCTCTATGCAAACGCACAGTCGCATTGTATTTACCCAATCTTTTTACAGTACCACCAGCAACTTTGATAAATTTCTTATCAATTTCAGTTCCTGCTTGTATGATAGCCTCAGCTACATCAGCATTGTTCACAGATCCAAATAATTTGTCACCAGAACCCACTTTAGAGCTAATTTTAATTTCCATTGCTTTAATAGCGTCTGCAATTTTCGTTGCATCTTCAACAATCTTAGCTTCTTTAAAGGCACGTTGCTTTAAGTTTTCAGCCAATACTTTTTTTGCAGAAGAAGTTGCTAATACTGCATATCCTTGTGGGATTAAAAAATTTCTACCAAATCCGTTTTTCACAGATACGATATCATCTTTAAAGCCTACGTTTTCTACGTCTTGTTTTAATATTAATTCCATAATGCTTCTTCTTTTATTATTTTAACATATCTCCAACATATGGCATTAAAGCTAAATGACGAGAACGTTTGATAGCTTGAGCAACTTTACGTTGGTATTTTAATGATGTTCCTGTTAAACGTCTTGGTAAAATTTTACCTTGCTCGTTCACTAAATACAATAAGAAATCAGCATCTTTATAATCGATGTACTTAATACCGTTTTTCTTAAAACGACAGTATTTTGATTCTTTTTTAGTTTCAATGTCAAGCGGAGTCAAGTATCTTACTTCACCCTGCTTACTTCCTTTTGCTTGTTGTTCTATAGATGACATAGCTTCTTATTTTTTAGCAGATTGTACACGTGCTCTTCTCTTTTCAGCCCAAGCAGCAGCATGTTTATCCAATTTAACAGTTAAATAGCGCATAACACTATCATCTCTTCTAAACTCAAGTTCAAAGTTTGCAATGGCTTCACCAGCAACTTTATACTCAAATAAGTGGTAAAATCCACTTTTTTTCTTTTGAATTGGATATGCTAATTTTTTTAAGCCCCAATCTTCTTTAGAAATCATTTCGGCACCTTTAGAAACCAAATAGTCATTAAACTTTTGTACTGTTTCCTTTACCTGAGACTCAGATAAAACGGGATTCAAAATGAAAACAGTTTCGTAATGATTCATAATTAATTGTTTAAAATTATTTTTAAGGCTGCAAATGTATGGTTTTTTATTCATATTCCATTGCCAATCTTTAAATTTAATTTCATGAATTTAAAAACAATGTTTTTGTGAATTAGGGATTGGATGAAGACAACGTTCTTAGACGAGAGAAAAGAGACATAAAATCAGAAATGTAATTAATCGAAGAGCAAAAGATTTCTCGCACTGCATCACAATGACATCCGTCCTTATAAAATATCTCACTGCATTCTCTCTTTAGTCTTTAGACTTTAGTCTTTAGTCTTTAGTCTTTCGACTTAATTTCATGAATTTAAAAAGCAATGTTTTGTGTTCAGTGTTGGGTGAATGGGGATCAGTTGTCAGTGATCA
>CBFHUV010000092.1:302-4227 GCA_965659055.1 Polaribacter sp. | reverse complement strand
ATCATAGTTTCCATGGCGAACCCAAGAAATACTGAATGGAAGCATGGAAGTGCGGTGCATGCACGACGCATGCAATGCTGGGAATGAAGGGTGCGAAGCAATTTCCTAGGGTTCGTCTTGACTTTTTGATTCGTTTTGCGTCAAGGCAAAATGAATGGAGAATACCATAAATTGAATAATTTCAAAACTTTTTCGCTCTATACTTCGTCAACTCTGCCCCCTTGACTTCGGATTTCCTGCCGAATGCATGGCAGGCAAGTTTAAGCTTTACTAAAATTATGAGATTTCTCACGCTGCATCACAATGACATCCGTTCTTATAAAATACCTCACTGCATTCTCTTCTTAGTCTTTAGTCTTTACTCTTTCGACTTTAGACTTTAGACCTTACTCTTTAGTCTTTAGTCTTTCGACTTAATTTCATAAATTTGACAAAAGCAAAACAACAAAAATGAACATCCCAGAATTACCCAACCTCATCCACTACGCCATTCCCTTTTTTATATTGACGGTCGTAATAGAAGTAATCTTAACAGCAAAGCTAAAAGCCGAAGATTATGATTATAAAGATGCTGCGAGCTCAATTGCTATGGGATTGGGCAATGTAACCATTGGGTTGGTGAGTAAAGCATTGGTTTTAGGCGCTTTTTACCTCATTTACAACAATGTACACTTCTTTGAAATATCCTTTGTTTGGTGGGCTTGGATACTGGTGTTTTTTGCAGATGATTTTGCCTATTATTGGTTTCACAGAATTAGCCATGAAAGTCGATTCTTTTGGGCCAGTCATGTGGTACATCATTCATCACAACATTACAACTTAAGTACAGCGCTTAGACAGACTTGGTCTGGTAGCTTTTTTTCTTTTGTTTTTTGGTTGCCCTTGGTACTTATCGGTTTTCATCCCTTAATGATCCTCACACAAATGTCCATTAGTTTGTTATATCAATACTGGATCCATACAGAACTCATAAAAAAAATGCCCAATTGGTTTGAGGCTATTTTTAATACCCCTAGCCATCATCGAGTACACCATGCCACCAATCCACAATATTTAGACAGAAATCATGCAGGAATCTTAATCATCTGGGATAAAATGTTTGGTACTTTTGAGCCAGAAGTAGAAAAACCTACCTACGGACTAACAAGCAATATTAACACCCACAACCCTATTAAAATAGCCTTTTCTGAATGGGGTCAACTTTTTAAAGACATCTGGAGCTCCAAAACTTCTTTGTGGAACAAATTAAAATACCTCAGCAAGCCTCCCGGCTGGAAACACGATGGTTCCGGAACCCTTTCTACAGATTTAAGGAAAGCCTGGAAACATAAAAACACATAAAAAAAAGCGAAGGTTTCCCTTCGCTTTTTTATATTGATGTACAAGTATCTTAGTTAATATCAAATCGTAAACCTAAAGATAAATTACGTGTTTGTGAATCTGTAAAGAGTGGGTTTAAATCGTATTTCATATACAAACCTATAGCTCTCCAAGCAATATAGGTACTTACCCCATAGTTTAAAGTACTTGCGTTAAAATCATCTTTTTGCACCTCTTCAATGCGGGTTCCATTGGTGTTTCTATACTCTATAAATTGTTTGGTTCCCAATTTAAATCCAAAGAAACCTCCAACACCTAATCGTACCGATTGATTCGTTCTATCTCTGGTGGTTCCATCAGAATACTCACCATTTTCAGAAAAATCAAATTCAAAATGCATTGGGAAGGTCAATTGCATATTTCGCAATCTACTTTCTCCTAAAACATCTGGATGCACAACCAAATTGGTCACATCTCCATTCACTAAATGATAACGATTCTCATTGGCTCTTAAATTGTTCCACAAGAAGGAAAACCCATATTTAAAGTACAATTTAGAAGCATCTTTTGACATTCTAGTTTTCCAAGTCCAACCCAATTCATAGAAATGTGATTGCCAAAATTTGTAGTCAGAATTGTCAAGGCTAGAAAGCTGATTATCAACCAAAACATTGTTTACCCCTAGGGCAAAAACAAATTGACTGGTGGTTCTTCTGTTTCTTCGGAAGTTTGATTTGCGTTCATTTCTTGCATCACGCTCATCTTTATCCCAAAAACGAAAATCAACATCGTCATCAGCAGTTCCACTTTTACGCACCGTAAAAATCTTATTCCCAATACGAAAACTATCAGATTCATTCTTTTTGTAAACGATGTCTTTATCGTCCATACTTGCAATCTTACCATTGGTCTTGTCTTGCACCAATTGTTGTAATTTTTGCTCTTCTAAACTTACCAAAAGTTCAATTTGCTTTGCATGATAAGCTGCAGCCTCATTTTTTAATTCAACAGCTTTTTCTTCAGTGATTTTTTTATCATCTAACTGACCATTGATCTCTTCTACCTTTGCCTTCAAAGAATCCTTTTGGATTTTAGTAATCAAAGCAATTTTATCAGAGATTTTTTTTACTTCACCTTCAAATGTTTTCTCTTGAGAAAAGGCATAAGAAGCACTAAGCATTACGAATAATACAAGTAATTTTTTCATTTTTTTTATGTGATTAAGGGTTTTTTTTTAATTATTTCTGTTAGAAAAAGAACTTGCAAGGCCATTAATTTTACCTTTTACGACCTGCATAAAATTCTTTTTAAAAGTTTCTTCGTCTATATTCTTTTCGACTTCGGTTAAAACCGTTTGCGCATCAATACGCAAAGAAGTTTTTAGCAATTCATTTTCAATGCTTTTCAAAATCTCAGCTCTATCAACATTGTACTTCGCATAATAGGCCTGAACATCTTTAACATCATTGCTTACTGCAAAAAGCAAATCTGCACTGTTTACTTTAATGCTCGTTTTAATACTTGCGGTTACTTCAGTTGACTTTTTAAAATCTAGAGCATTCAATTCAGTCTTCGTCTTAGCCTTAGTATTAGTCTTAGTCCCTGCCACGGCAGGCAAGTTCGTCTTCATTATATCAGCTTCATCCCCTATACTAGCCACCGCAGTGCTGGTCACTTCTATTTCTTTTGGTTTGAATACCTGAAGTGTTGGTTTTTGAACTGTTATTTGTTTGAGATTTTCTTTTTCAACAGCCACTACAACTTCCTGAACGGGTGTCATAGGTGCTAATGTTGGAGTTACCAAATCTTTTACTTTCAAAGTAGGTTCAAAGACGATCTCATCTGATTTGATTGGGATAGTTGTGTCATTCGGGATTAAAAAATAACCAACAGAAAGCAACAAAGCAATACTGGCAGCAACTTTCCAAAAAAGTGGTTTTTGAGTGCGGCGTTCTTCTAGAGCATCCAATTTATCTGCTAAGCGTTCCCAAGCAGATGCTGATGGTTGTAGGCTTCGATCCTTAAAAGAATCTCTGATAAATTTATCTATTTTATTTGTCTCCATGTACAGTTGTATTCATACGTTCGTAAGCAGTTTGCAACCATTTCCTCGCTTTAAATAACTGCGATTTAGAGGTGCTCTCTGTAATGTTTAACTCTTGGGCAATTTCAGAATGCTTAAATCCTTCTATTGCGTACAAATTAAACACCATCTTATAGCCAATTGGCAATTCATCAATTAGCTTCTGAAGATCTTCTACGGCCGTACTTTCCAAACTGAAAGTCGCCTGCTCGTTAAAAACAAAATCTTCATCTACCAATTGTAGTGGATTCTTTTTACGCAGATAAGAAATACAAGTATTTACCATAATTCTGCGAATCCATCCTTCAAAACTTCCTTCGTGTTTAAAATCAGTTAAATGATTAAAAACTTTTAAGAAGCCTGCAAGCATTAAATCCTCTGCATGATGCACATCCTTTACATACTGTCTGCACACCCCTAGCATTTTAGGGCTATACAAGTTAAACAAAGCTTCTTGCGCAGCTCTTTTTTGCTGAACCGCTGCTTCAATTAACTCTTTTTCTTTGTTATGTAATGCGATAA
>CBFHUV010000092.1:0-292 GCA_965659055.1 Polaribacter sp. | reverse complement strand
AAGACTACAAAAGATTACAAAAGGTTGCCTTGATGTAGAAAATATTTTTTTAAGGGATAAATAAAATTGTTTTTATACGAATACTAACTACACAACGACTGAGTGTTTGTTTTGTAACAGCGGATTGGGAATAATTTTTTTTTAAATGAAGTTGAGTGTTTAGTAGACTTTAGACTTTAGACTTTAAGAGATTAGGAATCACTTTTCCAGACTAGAGAGATGAGATTAGAGAAAAGAGATGTAAATGGTGAAAGAACAAAATTTCAAATCATAGTTTCCAAGGCGAACCCAA
>CBFHUV010000091.1:7626-7862 GCA_965659055.1 Polaribacter sp. | reverse complement strand
TCCATCCAAAAAACTCGTAATCATCTCCTTCTGGAATGGCGGTAATTTGGTTGTCATAATAACCCAAAGCTCCTTCCAAAGAAACTTGAGTTCCTGTTAATACATTTCCACTAATAATTCGTGTATTATCTGTTTGCAAATTGCTCGTTACAATGCTTTGAATCATTGCCCCTGGATAGGCAGTTACATAAGATGGCTTGGTAAATTTAGAACCTACCAAAGCGATTGTTCTTTTT
>CBFHUV010000091.1:0-7616 GCA_965659055.1 Polaribacter sp. | reverse complement strand
AGCAACAACTCTCCAATAACAACAAGGTCTTGTGGAGTAATCGTCCAAATAACTTCTCCTTTGTTAATAGGATTCACTTGTGCGATTTGAGTACTCACATTCCCAACAGGATGTGGTCCATACAATTTGTGCAATTCGATTCCTTTTAGCTCATTAAAAGGGGAAAGGGTAGAGTTTTTTGAAACAGAAACATGCACTTTTCCTTCGGTGAGTTTCCCAACCGCGGTAAGAGCTGCTTGCAATTCTGCTTCTTTTCCTTTTAACACATAATCAAAATCCGCAGAAATCGGTGCACTTGCATATCCAGAAATAAAAATTGCTTTTGGTACTTGATTTGGATTAGCAATTACATCAAAAGGACGCTGTTTTACAAAAGGCCAACATCCTGCAGCTAGCAAATGTGTTTTTACCTCTTCTGAAGACATGCTTGAAGCCTCTTTTACTCCAAAATCTACATGTTCATTTTTTGAATTTGCAACAATTCTAATCTCTAGAACTTTGCGTCGTTCGCCACGAACTATTTCTTCTACTGTACCGCTAACTGGAGAAGGAAAAATCATGCGCTCATCACTCTTCGAATAAAAAAGTGAATCTCCTGCTTTAACTTCTGCTCCAACTTTTGCTACAATTTTAGGAATAATTCCGTGAAAATTCTTTGGCTTTATTGCATAAACCCCACCAATAGGTAACTCAGTGGTCGTTTGCTCTGCTTCGCCAACAAGTTTGATGTCCAAACCTTTTTTTATACGGATGTCTCTTGACATAGTAAGTATGACTTTTAATTATCTTAAAAAAACATGCAAATTTAAAAATTTTGGAAACCTTACTCGAATAAAACACCTGATATCTTATTAAGATTTGTCTATTTATAATGATTCTAAATAAATTAGAAATTTGTTTTTATTTAATTTAGTAGGTTTGCATCAATTTGTAATTTAAACCCTTTATTAATAGTCCATTGATTTGTATGAAAAAAATTGTTTTTTTTAGTAGTTTATTCCTCTATTTTCTTGGTACTTCCTTTGCACAAGAAGGAGCACAAACATGGATTAAATCGGTTGTTTTTACCCCGACAGACAAGGAACTTACAAGTACAATTGTCCCATTGGGGACCCCATTAAACTTTAGCTTTGATGATTTAGAGGCGAACCAGAAAGTATATCAATACAAAATTGAGCACATGACATTTGACTGGAAACCGAGCGATCTTTTGGTAAACGAATATATTGATGGCTTCCAGCAACAAACCATTCAAGAATATGACAACTCATTTAACACACTTCAGGATTATACACATTATGCTTTTGAAATTCCAAATGAGTCTTTAAGCATTAAAAAAAGTGGCAACTACCAGGTAACCATTATCGACCTTATGGGAAACCCTGTTTTAAAAAGACGATTTACCTATTTTGAAAACCTTGTACAAGTTGGAGTAAAGGTGATAAGAAGCAGAGCTTCTGGCCAAAGCAATAGTCATCAAGATGTTGAGTTTAGCATTAATTATCCGCAACTAAACATTAACAATCCGGGTCAGGAAATTAAAATTGCTGTCTTACAAAATAATAATTGGAACACTGCTATCACCCAATTTAGCCGACCTTTTTACAAACGAAATCAAATAGTTTATGGTTCAAATTCCGGTGCCACCTTTGCTGCAGGTAATGAGTTTTTAAATTTTGATAACAAGGCGCTTTCATCGACCACTCTTAAAATTGCAAAAGTAGAAAAGCAACAAATTTATCATCACTATTTACACAACCAAGAACCGAGATTCAACAAGCCTTATACCTACAGTCCAGATATCAATGGAAGGTTTCTCATTAGAGCCATTAATACAAATTCGTCAAGCACGGAGGCTGATTATGTTTTTGTGCATTTCTCTTTAAAAACAAAAGAATTAACACCTGAAAAAGTCTTTGTTTTTGGTGGGTTCAACGATTTTAAAACGGGTATAGAAAACCAAATGACATACGATCTCAAAACAGAAAGCTATTTGGCTACCCTATTATTAAAGCAAGGTTTCTACAATTATAATTTTGTTAGTAGTTCGCCAAATGGTATTGTAAACTTGTCCCAATTTAGTGGTTCTTTTTACCAAACAGAAAATTCATATACAGTAATTGTTTACTACAGACCTATGAATTCTAATTATGACAGGGTCATCGGCTCACAAACTAGTATTTTTGAGCAAACACAATAAAAATGACCACAGCTTTCTTATTTTGTTTTGAAAGTTGTTATATTTGAGTACACAAGTAGAACGGATATTGTATGGTACAAAAAATAACTAACGGGATTAAAATTGCGGTAAAAACCACCTATGATGGGACTGTTTATAGAAACAATGTGCTGCATCATGCTTTTAGTTATTATATTTCCATAGAAAATACCACCAAAGATACTGTGCAACTTTTAGAGCGTTTTTGGGAAATCTCTGACTCTTTAAATTCTACAGAATTTGTAGAAGGTGAAGGTGTCGTTGGTCAAAAACCTGTATTGCACCCAGACGAAACGTACACCTACCGGTCTCATTGTCTTTTGATTGGGTCTACAGGTGCTATGAAAGGTACTTTTACCATGGTACAATTAAATACTGATCAAAAATTTAAAGTAAGTATTCCTTCTTTTCAACTAACGGCCGCTCCTGTTTTAAACTAATGAAGAAGAGTAAAAAACTAAATATCATTCGGCAAACGGAATGTCTCAATTGTGGATATCCTTTTTTTGGAGGCGAAAAATTCTGTCCAGAATGTGGTCAATCCAATAGAGACAAGCAAGTAACTTTCGGAGAGTTCATCTATGAGATTTTTAACGGTTTTTTTTCTTGGGATGCAAAGTTTTGGAATACCATTGTTCCTTTATTGGTCAAACCTGGCAAGGTTTCTAAAGATTATATCGAAGGGAAAAGAAAACGCTATACCAATCCTTTTCGTTTTTATTTAACTATTTCCATCCTCTTTTTTGTGATGTTGGGTGTTACAGATAGCTATGAACGTCTCAATGATTTCAGAAATGGAAATCAAACCAAGTCCATTAGCGCAAATTTAAAAGACCTTCCATTAGATAGTATACAAAACGAAGCTACTAAAGGCATTAATGATGCTTTAAAGGAGGTCGATTCTACGCAAAAAAAAGAAATATTATCAAATATTAAAAGTGCGAAAGGTAACTTATCCATAAAGAATACTGGCCCAAGTTTTAAAATTGGTGACACAGAACTTAATAAATTTATGGATTTTCAAGAAAAGCATCCTTATATGCCTATTGATAATGCCTTAGATAGTTTGGGGGTAGAAAAAAGCTTTTGGAATCGATTTATGTATAATAGAGCTGAAAAAATTTCTGCTATTTGGAAAAAAGATGATGGCATGAAAGATTTTATACAACAAATCTTCTCCTATGCTTCCATTTCGCTCTTTGTGCTTTTACCTTTTTTTACCTTGTTTTTAAAATTCTTTTATATAAGAAGACTTTATAACTATGTAGAACATTTAGTCTTTGTTTTTCATACTCAGACAGTCTTCTTTTTATTATTAACGCTTTTCTATTTGGTGAATTTTTTCTTACACCCGGGCTATATAATTGGAATCTTTATTTTGTTGTTTTTAATCTATTTATTCTTAGCCATGAAACGATTTTATGGCCAAGGAGGATTTAAAACATTTATCAAATTTTGCATGTTAAATACCGTGTATTTTATTTTGGGAACCATCGGTATACTATTTACTTCTATTGCTGCTTTTTTATTCTATTAAATATATAGAAAATGTTAATTTTTATAATCAAGATAAGACATGTGAACTTCTTGTTTTGTTTTAAGAATTGAAGTGGTGCTTACGGTCTCCACAAAATCGCGTTTCATTTTAATCGAAATTTCAGGAGTCCCTAATTGCGTATCTTGATGAAAGCTTAAGATTTGCTCCTTTGAAAATTTATCCTGCTTTTCTAACCAGTTTTTAAACCAAGATTGTCGGAGCTTTTTTTCTTCTGCAGTGTATAAGGTTGAAGAAGACCAAATTGCCGGTTCTTGGGCTAATTTTTTAAAATGCTTTTGAGCTCCATCCCATACGAGCTCATAAGTCTCTAATCCATTTTGCCAATCTACAAGCACAATGGTAAAAGGCTCTACACCCTCCAAATTAAGATTATGAATACTTAAAATAGCATCAGGAGCACTTAACAATTCTTTGACAATGATCCCTCTACTAAGACGATATGTAGCTGCTCTTTTATAGGAAGTAAAACCCCCATTCAACAAACAAACCAATCTTTTTTGTTCACTCAAGCCAATCCAGGTACCTCCTGCCAATTCATCTTTAGGGTATCTAATAAGAACCTCATTTTCGAGATAATCCTCCGGAGCAAGTGTTTTTCTGATTGGGCTTTCATCTCTGTTGGAAGTAAGAATAAAATCATCATTCCCTAAAGGTAAATAGGTTACTGTACACATTGTAATTCTAAATTGTTTATTCCGAGTTTTGGAATCGGTTTTGTTTACTTTCTATTAAAAAATCGTAACTTTGCACTTCAAAATTAGTCGATTAAAATTTAAAAACACAACAAAATGGCAAGAGGATTTTTTAACGTTCCAAAAGCAGTGAATGAACCCGTAAAAGGATATGCACCTAATTCTCCAGAGAGAGAAGAATTATTGGCAACCTATAAGGCGATGTACAATAGCAAAATTGATGTTCCAATGCACATCAATGGCGAAGAAGTAAGAACCGGAAATACAAAAAATATTACCCCTCCTCACAACCACAAACATGTTGTTGGACAATATCATACGGCTAACAAAAGCCATGTAGACGATGCAATCTCTACCGCTTTAGCAGCAAGACAAGCTTGGTCTAGCACAAGTTGGACAGAAAGAGCTTCAATCTTTTTAAAGGCTGCTGAGTTATTAGCGGGCCCCTACAGAGCTAAAATGAACGCTTCGACCATGATTGCCCAATCAAAAAATGTACATCAAGCAGAAATTGATGCTGCCTGTGAAATGATTGACTTCTTTCGATTTAATGTAGAATACATGATCGATATCTTTAAAGACCAGCCTGCTTCTGCACCTGGAATTTGGAATCGTGTTGAATATAGACCCCTAGAAGGATTTGTATATGCAATTACACCTTTTAATTTTACCTCTATTGCAGCAAACCTGCCAGCAGCAGCAGCTTTAATGGGAAATGTTGTTGTTTGGAAACCATCAGATCATCAAGCCTATTCTGCACAGGTAATTGTTGATTTATTTAAAGAAGCAGGATTGCCAGCAGGAGTTATTAATGTAGTTTATGGAGACCCTGTAATGATTACAGATACCGTATTGGCTTCTCCAGATTTTTCTGGCTTACACTTTACTGGATCAACCCATGTATTTAAAAATTTATGGAAACAAATCGGAACTAACATTCACAACTATAAAACCTACCCAAGAATTGTAGGAGAAACTGGTGGAAAAGATTTTATCTGGGCACACAACTCTGCAAATCCTTTACAAATTGCAACGGCAATTACCAGAGGTGCTTTTGAATATCAAGGGCAAAAATGTTCTGCAGCCTCGCGTGCATATATTCCAGCGTCTCTTTGGGATGAAGTAAAATCTCATTTAATTGCTCAGAGCAAAGAAATTAAGATGGGCGCTCCAGATGACACCAGCAATTTTGTAAACGCAGTGATCCATGAAGGCTCTTTTGATAAAATCGCAAGCTATATAGATGCTGCCAAAAAAGATGCAGATGCAGAAATAATTGTTGGAGGAAATCATGATAAATCTGTTGGATACTTTATAGAACCAACGGTAGTTTTGGCAAAATCTCCAAGCTATGCAACTATGACTACAGAATTATTTGGACCTGTAATTACCATTTATGTTTATGAAGATGCTCAATGGGAACACTCTTTAGAATTGGTTGATACCTCTACAGAATATGCCTTAACTGGCGCTATTTTCTCTACAGACAGATATATTGTTGAAAAGGCTTCAAAAGCTTTAGAAAATGCTGCAGGAAACTTTTATATTAATGACAAACCAACTGGGGCTGTTGTTGGTCAACAACCCTTTGGTGGAGCTAGATCTTCTGGAACCAACGACAAGGCAGGTTCTGCCCAAAACTTATTGCGTTGGACCTCTGTTCGATTGATTAAAGAAACTTTCGTAACACCAACAGATTTCAAGTATCCATTTTTAGGATAAACGAAAATTTAAAAAAGCCTAAAAGCCTTATCAACATGTTGATAAGGCTTTTTTTATGATCTTATCTTAACCGTTATTTAACCAAACTATCTACTGTTAAAAAAGGTATATCACCATTAATAATTTGTATATTTATGCTTTTAACCAAAAAAACAACCGTTAAACTCATTTTACAATGATCAAAAGACTTTTCATTTTTGCCTTTATTTTCTCCATCATTTCATGTCAAACATCAAAGGAAAACTCATTAGAAGTACCTTTTGAAAAAATTGTTTTAGACAATGGATTGGAAGTTGTTTTTCATGTAGATAAATCAGATCCTGTGGTTGCTGTAGAGCTAATGGCTCATGTAGGCTCTGCAAGAGAAATTGCTGGAAGAACAGGTTTTGCTCACCTCTTTGAACATTTATTGTTTTTAGAATCAGAAAACTTAGGAAAAGGAGGCTTGGATAAAATGAGCGCCCGTATCGGAGGTTCTGGGGCAAATGGCTCAACTTCGAGAGATCGAACCAACTATTTGCAAACGGTTCCGAATGACGCTTTAGAAAAAATGATTTGGGCAGAAGCAGATAAATTGGGCTGGTTTATTAACACTGTTACGGAACCAGTTTTATCAAAAGAAAAGGAAGTTGTAAAAAACGAAAAAAGACAACGAGTTGATAATCAGCCTTATGGTCATAATCAAGTTGTCATAGATAGAAATCTGTATCCAAAAGATCACCCATACAACTGGCAAGTCATCGGTTCTTTAGAAGATTTGCAAAATGCGACCCTTCAAGATGTAAAGAATTTTTTTAAGAAATGGTATGTTCCTAATAATGCAACATTGGTGTTATCTGGTGATTTTGATATTGAGCAAGCCAAAACTTGGGTACACAAATACTTTGATGAAATCCCTAGAGGAGCTGAGATTCCGGCCTTAGAAAAAAGACCAGGTGCGGTTCCAACGACCAAATACTTGTACTATGAAGACAATTTTGCAAGATTACCGATGCTTACTATGGTTTGGCCTACGGTACCTTTATATGACAAGGACTCATATGCTTTGGATATTTTAACGCAATACCTATCTCGAGGGAAAAACGCCCCTTTAAACAAAGTGCTAGTCGACCAATTAAAATTGGCTCCAGGTGCTGGCATGTACAATAGAACTTCAGAGCTTGCTGGACAAATGCAACTTGGCGTAAGAAGTTATGCAAACATTAATTTAAACGAAGTCGCTTCAGGAATTCAAACAGCCTTTCAACGATTTGAAAAAGAAGGAATCTCTGAGAAAGATTTAAATAGGATTAAAGCAGGAATAGAAACCCAATTTTACAATGGCTTATCAAGTGTGTTAGGAAAAGGAACCAATTTAGCCTCTTATAATACCTATGCTGGAGACCCAGGATTTATTAATAAAGAAAGCCAATTTATGCTTAATGTA
>CBFHUV010000090.1:0-8189 GCA_965659055.1 Polaribacter sp. | reverse complement strand
TAGACTTGCATAGCTATTTTCTAACATAGGCAAATCATAATCTTTGCCCTGATGACCAAAGGCAGATATAGGAGAAATAACAGCAGCAGTTCCTGCACCGAATAGTTCTTTTAATTCTCCACTTTTTGCAGCAGCGACCACTTCTTTAACAGTTACTTTTCTAACATCTACAGTAATTCCAGCATCTTTTGCTATTTGAATAATACTTTTACGCGTAACACCATCTAAGATTCGATCACTGGTTGGACTGGTTAATAAGGTGTCATTAATACGGATAAAAATATTCATTGCACCAGCCTCTTCGATATATTCATGTGTGGTGTCATCAGTCCAAATTACCTGATTATAACCTTTTTGAATCGCTAACTGTGTAGGGTAAAACTGCCCAGCATAGTTACCGCCGGCTTTTGCAAAACCAACACCGCCATTTGCAGATCTAGCATATTGTTCTTCGATTAAAACTCTAACCTTTCCTGCAAAATATGCACCTGAAGGAGCTGTTGCAATTATCAGTTTGTATTCAGTAGATGGAGAAGCATGAAAGCCTCTTCCAGTTGCAAAAATAAAAGGTCTTATGTATAAAGAACTTCCTTCTTTGGTTGGGATCCATTGATTGTCAATTTTTAATAAGGCTGTCAATCCTTCCATAAAAAGTGCTTCTGGAAATTCAGGAATCGCCAATCGTTTTGCTGAGATATTCAATCGTTTAATATTGTCTAAAGGTCGAAACAATAAAGTGTTGTCTTGATCATCTTTATAAGCTTTCATTCCTTCAAAAATAGATTGTCCATAATGAAAAATCTTTGCTGATGGATCTAATGAAATTGGACCATAAGGCTGAATGCTTGGGTTTTGCCAAGCCCCATCTTTATAATCACATACAAACATATGATCAGAAAATTGGCTTCCAAATTGCAAATTATCAAAATCTACAAGAGGCCTTTTAGATTCTTTAATACGTTGTATCTGTAGTGTCGAATTCATTTTATTGCTTTTCTAATTTTCTGCAAAGGTATGGAATTTATCTTTCTATTTAGATCTGCTGCAATTGGTTTTCTTGTTAAATTTCATACATTTGTAGTGAATCCGTTTAAAATAAAAAAAATGAAATATAGTATTCGATTAAGCTTAGTTGCATTGTTTCTAATTGCAGCTTGTAAAGAAGGAAAAACCACTGAAAATAATGCAAATACAGTGCGTTATGAATCGTATGGAGCCGAAATAAATGAAAAAGATGCTTTAGATGATAAGGCAATGTTTAGTAAATATAGCAATCTAAAACAAGGTGATACCATCACTGTAAAATTTGCATCCAAAATTAATGAGGTATGCTCATCAAAAGGATGTTGGATGAAATTGTCTTTACCCGATGGTTCTGAAACCATGGTAACCTTTAAGGATTATGGTTTTTTTATGCCTTTAGACTCTCAAAATAATGAAGTAATCGTTAATGGAAAAGCCTTTGTTGCTGAAGTTTCTGTAGCGGATTTAAAACATTTTGCTGAAGATGCTGGAAAATCAAAAGAAGAAATCGCGAAAATTACGGAACCTAAAATCACCTACTCGTTTATAGCAGATGGTGTGTTGATGAAAAAATAGAAAACTCGAATGAGAACCTATTTTTTTATTATCATATTATTTTTAGTTTCTTGCGGTCAGCCTAAAGAAAAGCCTGCTGTTGTCATTGAAAAAGGCAACGGTAGGCAAACTTCTGAAATGGCCGCCTTGATGTTGCAGATGTTCGAAGTAAATCAAATGCACAAAAATTTGATTACCGAAGGGAAAGCTGTAGAGGGAACTCCAGATCAGTTCGCTGCTATCTATACTGCGAAATTTACCAATCCATCCAATAGAAATCCAACCTTTAAGGCTTTTGCCGATCTGTATTTGAATACCTATGAAAAGGTGTTTGAGACGAGCAGTGATTCCTTAAAAATAAAGCACAACAATGTAATTCAAAGTTGCATTGCCTGTCATCAAACAACGTGTGTTGGGCCGATTCCTATAATAAAAAAACTACTAATCCCTTAAGGTGAAAAGAGAAATTAGACTCACTTCGGATGGGTCTACGACCCTTTATTTACCCCAATGGGATGAGCAATATCATTCTAGACATGGTGCCATACGAGAGGCAGAGCATGTTTTTATGAGAATGGGATTAGATGCCTGTGACTTAAAAAAAATCACCATTTTAGAAATTGGTTTTGGTACTGGGCTTAATTGCTTTATGACCTTTTTGGCTGCTCATCAAAAGCAAATTATCATTGATTATGTCGGGGTAGAAGCCTATCCTGTAACCCAAGAAGAAGTTTCAAAGCTTAATTATACGAATCAATTGGAGGCCATAGAATATCAGAAAATTTATGATGGTTTGCACAGCAAATCTTGGGGAGAGAAGCAGGAGATTACAAGTGAATTTTATCTTACGAAAAAACAAATTTTCTTTAGTGAAATTGATGATGAGAATACTTATGATCTCATTTATTTTGATGCTTTTGGGGCTGAACATCAACCAGAATTATGGACTTCCAGTATTTTTCAAAAAATGTTTGTAGCTTTAAAGCCTAATGGAATTTTAACCACCTATGCGGCTAAAGGTAGCGCAAGAAGAGCTATGTTAGAGGTTGGTTTTAAGGTGGAACGCTTGCAGGGTCCACCGGGAAAACGTGAAATGCTTCGAGCTAGAAAAATTATTGAACAAGATTAAAAAAGATTAATCGATATTAAAATTATGGAATTTAAAAGAAAATTTGGCACTAGAAAAAGAGCCAATCCTAAGAGAGGTATTTATTTGGTTGTTTTACTTTTTATAATGGTGTATTTGTGGATGAATGCAGAGCGTATTTTAAATAGCCTGCTGGGTTAATTACTTTTTAAAGACCCTATCTTTCCATTGGTAGCTGCCAAAGGTAGCTCTAAGTGCCACAAAAGAACTAAAAATAGGGAATATTAAGCAACTAAGAAAAGTACTTAGAATAGGTGTTTTTTGCTCCATCAGCTTGGCTGTTTTATGAAGTAATATTGTGTCTATAAAATATTTACCCAAAAAAAGTACGCAGCTGAGCTCCCAAGAAATTAAATTTTGCCAACTTAAAAAGGGAAGAGCAATCAAGCTTAGATTTGCAAGTAATACAATAAGCCCAATAATTTTTGCTTCTAATAAATTATAATTGGAACTTTTTGCTGCCCAACGAACTCTTTGGTTGATGAGTTCTGAAATAGAGTCTACCGCCCTCGTTTTTACCAAAACTTCCTTTGATTTAATATAATGCACACTTTTCTTATCCTCGTTTAAAAAACGTTCCATTAAGAAAAAATCGTCCCCACTAGCAATAGTATTATTTCCTTCAAAACCATTCAGTTGTTTAAAAGTATTCTTTTTGGGATTTCTTTTATAAAGAAGGTTAAATCCTTAAAAGTTTTGCCTTTATATAAAGGCTGCTTTGTAACCAGATAAAAATAAGAGATTCCCACAAGAATTATGATTCCGAAAGAGATATAAAGGCTGTACTGATAGTTTCCAAATCTATTTGTTGCTGAATTCAGATAAATAAAACCCAGACTACCGAAAACCAAGATCGCTAAAAGTTGGCTTAGGTTTCCAAATAGATTTAATAGCAGTATTTTTGATCGAATTGTTGGTTTAAAGTACAATATTTTGGCGCCGTATTCACCAATTCTGTTGGGTGTAATTAACGATGTGGTTAAGGAACTTAAACTTTGCTTTGTTGCCTCAAAAAACGAAATTGACTCAATACTAAAGACCAAGGCCTGCCACTTTTTTATTTCTAACAACCAATTGGCAAGGCTAAAACCAAATAGAAAAAGTACGTTTTTAAACGATAAAAGATTTTGTAGGCCTAGGGTTTCCCATAGCTGAGAGCTGCTAAAGCTGCTATTTGTTGTGAGTCTCAAATAGATAAAATAGGCACAAGCAATTACGATGGTCAATTTGAGTATCAACCAAAAGAAATGCTTAGTTTTGTGAAAGTCACCGAGTTTCATAAGTACAAAGAACGATAAAAATTGAGCACAGAAAAAATCATATTAGGAATCGATCCAGGAACCACAATCATGGGTTTTGGATTGATTAAAGTAGTGGGGAAAAACATGGAGTTTATGCAAATGAATGAGTTACTCTTGCAAAAATATGATGATCCTTATATCAAATTGAAACTTATTTTTGAACGTACTATAGAACTTATAGAGACCTATCATCCAGATGAGATTGCTATTGAAGCTCCCTTTTTTGGAAAGAATGTGCAAAGTATGCTCAAATTGGGTAGGGCGCAAGGAGTAGCGATGGCGGCAGGACTATCCAGACAAATCCCAATTACGGAGTATTTGCCAAAAAAAATAAAAATGGCCATTACCGGAAATGGAAATGCCAGTAAAGAACAGGTGGCAAAAATGCTACAAAACTTATTGGGCTTAAAAAGCTTGCCTAAAAACCTTGACGCTACCGATGGATTGGCAGCTGCCGTTTGTCATTTTTACAATGCTGGCAAAGTTGAGGGAGCTAAAAGTTATTCGGGTTGGGATAGTTTTGTGAAGCAGAATCCAAAGAAAATTAAATCTTAACAATGATCAATTATCAATAAACAATTATCAGTTACCAATGAACAACTAAGAAGAGTCCATTATTAATAATTTTTAATTTTCAATGCTATGAAATTAAAGAATAATCCATTACAAAATAAGTCTTATGATTTTGCATTATTGATCGTGCAATTAAGCAAAAAGTTAATAAAAGAAAAGAAAGAATATGTGTTTTCTAAACAACTAATGAAAAGTGGCACCTCCATTGGGGCAAATATAATTGAAGCAAATGGCGCCATTTCAAGAGCAGATTTTTCTTCTAAAATTTCAATTGCTTATAAAGAGTGTTTAGAAATAAAGTATTGGATATCCTTATTAAAAGATAGTGGTGAAATTGAGTTAGTTGATTTTAAAACATTGTTTTCATTTGCAGATGAAATAGCCAAGATCCTTTTTTCTATTCTTAAAACCACAAGAATTAATAAGTAACAAAATACAATTAATACTCTCTATTGCATTAAATAACAGATCATTGATTATTGATCACTGATAAATGATAATTGAACTATGTCCGGTATCTACCTTCACATTCCATTCTGCAAGCAAGCTTGCTTTTATTGTGACTTTCATTTTTCTACCTCCTTAAAAAAAAAAGAAGAGTTAATCTCTTGCCTAATAAAAGAGCTAGAAATTAGAAAAGCAGTTTTAGAACATGAAACCATAGAAACCATTTATTTTGGAGGTGGTACTCCAAGTCTCTTAAATGTTTCAGAATTAGAACGTCTTATTAAAACTATTTATGAAAATTATAAGGTAGCCGAGAAGCCAGAAATTACCTTAGAGGCAAATCCAGATGATTTAATGTCAATTGGCGCTCAGTCAGGTGCTATTTTTAAGGAATATAAAGAAATTGGAATCAATCGATTGAGCATAGGTGTCCAATCGTTTTTTGAAGAAGATTTGAAAATGATGAATCGCGCCCATAATGCCGAAGAAGCCATAGAAAGTATAAAAATGGCTAGGTACTATTTTGACAATATTACGGTCGATTTGATTTATGGAATACCCCATATGACCTCTGAAAAATGGATGAAAAACTTGCAAACTGTTTTTGATTTAGGCATACCACATATTTCCAGTTACGCCTTAACTGTTGAGCCGAATACGGCCTTAGATTCTTTTATAAAAAAGGGGAAATACCCGCCTTTAGATGAGGCATTGGCGAAAGAGCATTTTGATATTCTGGTAAGCGAAACCCGAAAAAATGGATTTATACAATATGAAATTTCGAACTTTGGAAAACCTGACTATTTTTCAAAACACAATACCAGTTACTGGCTAGGAAAAAAGTATTTGGGTATTGGGCCCTCTGCCCATTCTTTTAATAAAACGCATAGAAGCTGGAACGTTTCGAATAACAGCAAATATATTCAATCTATTTTGGAAAATGGATTGCCAAGTGAAACGGAAAAATTATCTAAAAAAGATCAATTTAATGAGTCTATAATGACAGGCTTAAGAACCATTTGGGGAGTTTCGTTAGCGGAAATTGAAGCGAATTTTGGGCTTGATTATAAAACACAATTGTTAGCATCAGCTACTCAATTTATCCAGCAAGAATTGCTTGTCATTACGAAAGAAACCAAGCAATCTTTTCATGTTCAAGAGCTTACTTCCTTGATTCCTCCAAGTAATGATATTGAAATTCTAAAAACAACCGAAAAAGGCAAGTTTTTAGCAGATGGTTTGGCCAGTGAATTGTTCAGAATTTAGTTATCTTTGAACATATGCTTGCAACAATTAAATACAATTCTAAAAATCATCAGATAGATTTGTCCAAACCTATCGATATTTCAATTGGTGTTGATCCTGCCAAAAAAGGTGTGAATGCCTGGTATATTGATGATCCTAAAATTTACCCCGTCACAGAAGGAGATTGGGTTGCCACAGTTGCAGAAGGAGCTTCTATCAATTTTAATATGATAGAATTTAACCCTCATGCGCATATAACTCATACAGAATGTGTAGGTCATATTACTAAAAAAATTCATTCAGTCAATAAAAACTTAAATCAGTTTTTCTTTTATGCAGAGCTAATTACCATAGCTCCTGCCATGTTGGATGATGATTTTGTGATTACAAAAAAACAGTTGCAATTTGCATTGGGTGCCAAAAAAAGAGATGCGGTTATCATCAGAACCCTACCCAACTTAGCCGATAAAAAATCCATGCGATATTCGCATAGCAATCCACCTTATCTTTTAGAAGAGGCTGCTATTTTTTTGAGAGAAGCAGGTATAGAACATTTGCTAATCGACTTACCATCGGTAGATAGAGAAGAAGATGAAGGTCTTTTATTATCTCACAATGCCTTTTGGAATACCCAAGGAAAGATTCGTAAATCAGCAACCATTACAGAGTTTATTTATGTGCCAAATACAGTACTCGATGGTACTTATTTTTTGAATTTAATGATAGCGCCATTTGAAAATGATGCAACACCTAGTAAGCCTATACTATATGAATTGATTTCTAATTCATGAAACAAAACAATAAAATAAAATACGGTATTTATGCCTTAATAGTAATCCTAGTCCTCTTAATGTCAGGGGGAATCTATTCTGATATTCCTTTAGAAAAATTAAAGAAAACCTACGCCAATCAAACTTCTAAGTTTATCGAAATAGACGGAATGCAAGTGCATTATCGCGATGAGGGTATTGGAACTCCCATCGTATTAATTCATGGAACTGCATCTTCATTGCATACTTGGGAAGATTGGACCCAAGAATTGGTTAAAAATTACAGAGTCATCCGAATGGATTTGCCTGCATTTGGCTTAACTGGAGCAAATACTAGTAGAGATTATTCTATTGAAAACTATACCCTGTTTTTAAATGAGTTTTTATCAAAATTACAATTGGAGTCCTTTTATTTAGTCGGTAACTCTTTAGGAGGAAACATCGCTTGGAGCTATGCTGCAGATTATCCAGAAAAAGTAAAAAAATTGGTTTTAATAGATGCCAGTGGATTGCCTACAAATAAAGATCAGCCTTGGATTTTTAAGTTGGCAAAAACACCCATCATCAATTCGCTTTTCTTAGTCTTAACTCCAAAAGCGGTCATTGAGAAAAATTTAGAACAAGTATATGAAGATGATGCTAAAATTACAGATGAGCTCATCCTGCGTTATCATCAATTGGCTTTGAGGACCGGCAATAGACAAGCCTTTATAGACCGAGCAAAAACAGATTTTACATTGGGAGCATCAGCTAATATAGAAAAGCTAAAAAGTATTCAAACAAAAACGCTTTTACTTTGGGGAGCAAAAGATCAATGGATTCCGCTTGACAATGGAATTAGAATGCAAAAGCTAATGTCAAATGTCAATTTGGTGGTTATTGAAAATTCTGGGCATGTACCCATGGAAGAAAACCCCAAAGAGAGTCTTAAATTATTTTTTGATTTTATAAATGAATAATTTTTTGATTCACTAAGAATTTAAATCCATTGTTTTTCTCGCATCATAAATTTCTCTAAACTCTAAAATAGTTCTCTGTTATAGATGGATTCTTGGGAGTTTTTTTACTTTTTTAAAGTATCACTTTTTATATTTATTGACTTCAGATTGATCATTTAACTTCATCAAT
>CBFHUV010000089.1:0-8209 GCA_965659055.1 Polaribacter sp. | reverse complement strand
ACTTACAAATAGATCTTTCTAAAATTAAAACAACTACTTGGCAAGGCAAAGAAAATTATGTCGTAGGAGATGAAAATGCCACTCATTTTTATATAGAAAAAGAACGATTATTGTTCACGAAAATAATTCAAAAAGGTCAAAATAATTCAACGAACGAAACGCAGTTTAACAAATACGAACCTTTACAAAAAGGTTGGATTGCTCCAGAAGTTTTATTTTTTACAGATGAGAAAATGACTTTGAAAGAGGTGTATAGTGAAATTAAAACGCCAACTTTAACAAAAGAAGTTTTTGATGTAAATCAATTTCAAAAAAGTAATTGGTAATTATTTAAGATCTTCAAAATCATCTATAATTCCCAAACGCTTTGCTCTTCTTTGCCAACTTTTTCTAGCCAATACCTGCAGATCTTCAATAGTGTCGCTTTCATCCATAATTTCTAAACCAAGCAAGGTTTCTATCATGTCTTCTTGAGTAACTAATCCACTTACAGAGCCATATTCATCAACCACTAAAGCAATATGCTCCCTTTGCTCTATGAGTTGCCCGAACAAATCTGGAATTGGCAAATCGCGCTGTGTTACTAAAATAGTCCTCTTTATTTCTTTTAATTGTTTGTCTCCATTTCCATTTATAATCGCTTCTAACAATTGATTCTTTAAAAAATAACCGGTAATATGATCAGTGTTCCCTTCATATAATGGGACTCTAGAAAAGCGTAAATTAGGATTGTAATCAAAAAATTCTTGAATAGTTTGGTTTTCATCCGATGATTTTAAAACAGTTCTGGGAGTCATGATATCCTTTACTAAAACCTCTTTAAAATTGATTAAGTTCTTAATAACCTTACTCTCTGACGCCAAAAAAACACCTTCTTGCTCTGCAATATCTGTCATTGCCGAAAAGGTTTCCCTGCTCAAAACAGAAGTATGTGCTGGTTTGCCAAAAAGTTTTGTAAACAGCTGTAAAAACCACAAAGTCCCAGTCCATTTAAAAACAAATAGCAACAATTCTAATACATTGGTACTAAACTTTGACAATTTTTTCCAATGTGTTGCACCAATTGTTTTGGGGATAATTTCTGAAAGAATTAAAATTAACACTGTCATAATTGCAGACACAATTCCAACAATATTGAATCCTAATAGTTCAAATTTATAGGGTAGTTTCTCTGCTTGAACACCAACCAAAATAGCACCAACTGTATGAGCAATGGTGTTTAAGGTTAAAATAGCAATTAAAGGCTTATCAACATCGTTTTTTAAACGTTCCAATTGATAGGCAAACGGTTGGTTTTCTGATTTTTTAATCTTAATAAATGTTGGTGTAACACTTAGTAAGACTGCTTCTAAAATTGAGCAAAAAAATGAAATTAAAATAGAAAATAAAGCAAATACTATTAAAAGAGTCATGTCTAATATTTAGTTGATTAAAATACAAAAAAAAATAGATTTTTTATCATTTCAGAACCTTCAATAAAATTAAAAAGGCAGCGAATGCTGCCTTTTTTAATTTAGTTTTATTTGTATTAAAACTTATAATTAACTCCAAGCCCGAATACTTCTTTAAACTGAACCTGGCTTGAGGCGTTGTCATCTACGATGGTGTGAAAACTAAGGTTGGTAGACAAATATTTATTAATTTGCATATCAAAGATTAATTGATATTGAATATCAATATTTCCAGGTTTATCAAGGTAGTTTGAATAGGCGTTAAGGATGTTTTGCATTACAACGTTTTCCATGAGGCTTGTTCTGTGAAATAATGAGGCATTAAAACCAAGTTCATAACGGGTATTACTTCCTAAATCTGTTCCATACTGCCCAGAAAACTCATCAGAAACTACGGTAATTTTAGAGGTCATTGGTGCAAGATTGAAGAAAAAATTATCTGATTTTTTCCACAACATACCTGGCCCAAAATTAAAATAAGCTGGTGCAAAAAATGCAGAAGTCTTTAGTTTTGGCGTTTTAGAATAATCATAGCCATTTGTAAATTGAGTCGTAATAGTTAAGAAAAACGAATAAGACCAATAGCCTTTAGCCTTTTTACCCGCCAAAGACCTAAATTGAAACATATCATCCGTCTTTTTAGTTTCTTCTCCTTTAACACTATTAATTCCGTACTGCATCATTAATTTATTATCCCAAGTCCAACCTTGATCGTTGGAATAATTGAAATCATAATTAAGACCAATATTTCCAGAAACGGTATTGTTTCCTCCTGCAATCCAGTTAGAAAAAGAAGATTGACTTACCAAAAAAGTAAAGTTCCCTGTTTTTTTCCAAGTTCCATTATTGTCTTTTTTATCTTGTGCAGAAATCGTTATGCTTGCAAAGAATATTGCTAATAGTATTACTTTTTTCATCTCTAATTTTTCTAATTTTATAAATAGTCGTTGACTAATGTATGGTTTTTACTAACTATTTTTTGTGGAAGGTATACGTAACACCCAAACCAAAAATTTCTTTAATCTGAATTTTACTCGATGCATTGTCGTCAATCAACATATGAATGTTAACACGCATGGTCATGTATTTATTGACATTGATTAGATAGTTCATTTGGTAGTCAATATCTATGTTTCCTGGATCGTTTAAATAGTCTGAATATATCGCTATGATATTTTCCATGTTGACGTTTTCAATTAATAAAAACTTGAAATACCCTGAAAGGTTAAAACCCAATCCTACTTTTGTGTTTTCACCAGGATCCACACCGTATTTTCCAGAAAACTCATCGCTTACAAAAGTAAATCTAGATGTTGCTGGTGCTATATTGATCGTCATCTTATCTGATTTTTTCCACAACATTCCGGGCCCAAAAGTCAGATAGGCCGGTGCCATAAAATCTGAAATTGCCACCTTAGGAGTTGGTTTATAATCAAAACCTCTACTATATTGTGTTTTAAAGTTCATGAAAAATGAGAAAAACCAATAATTATTCGATTTTTTACCTAACAAGGAGTTGTATTCAAAACGGTCACCAGTTTTTCTGTTTCCTTGGCCTTTGATGTTGCTCAGTCCATAAGAAGTAATTAATCTATTATCCCAGTTCCAACTACCTTTTTTATAATTGAAATCGTAATTGATAAGAAATGTTCCAGCAATGGTATTGTCTCCACCAGAAGTCCAGTTGGTAAATGATGATTGATTAAATAAAAAGGTGAAAACTCCTGTCACTTTCCAAGAACTAGGAGGAGAGGTTTTAATACTATCTTTTTTCTCTTGGGAAAAAGCCAAAGTACAAATCGAAAAAAAGACTATAAAAAAAACGTTTCTCATCAATGTATTGATTTTGAATCCCCAAAAATAACTTGAATTAAAGGACTAAAAAAATTATTTTTTAACTTTATACAAAGGAACCGTTGAGCAGGCTTCACCGAACATCAGATTACTAACAATGGGAACAAGCTTTTCAATAAGCAAGGTATAGGCGCTTTGTGGGATTGGCTTAATAGCACAACCCTTTAATATAATTGGTTTTCCAGCAAAGGCACTGACATCCATGTTGGCTATAAGTTCTTGAAAAATTGCTGTTTCAAGTATTTCAAAGTTTCCAACCACAATTTTCTTGGCAATTCCAGTCAATTTTGTGCTAATTAACATATAGGCCCAAGAAGGAATAATTGCTTCAGAAGAGCAGGTTAAGGCCACATATTTTTGATTGTATTGTTGCCAGTCATGTTCATTAATAGAAGTTCTAAAATCAGCCTCTTTTAAAATTAAGTCCTCGAACAACCATCCTTTAATGTCAATCAAAACACGATCTCCTGACGGATATAAGTCCTCTAGGTCTAAAGTGATTAATTTACTATTGGCAACTCTGTTGATAATTTCTTCTGACATTTTTAATATAAATTTTAAAGAACCAATCAAGAATAATTGATTCCCTTATTAAAGCATTCCTAGTTCGAGTTTTGCTTCCTCACTCATCATGTCTTGAGTCCAAGTAGGATCAAAGGTAATTTCTACTTCACAATCAGCAATATTGGGTAAGGTTTTCACTTTATCTTCTACTTCTCTCGGCAAGGATTCTGCAACAGGACAATTTGGGGAGGTTAAGGTCATTAATATTTTTGCCTGATTTTCATCATTTACAAAGACATCATAAATAAGCCCTAGTTCATAAATATCAACAGGGATTTCTGGATCGTAAATGGTTTTTACTACTCGAACTATTTGATCTCCTAAATCTTGCAATTCTTCTTCTGTCATTTTTCTTTATTGTTCTTTACTAAATTAATAACTTTTATTTATTTGGCTTGATATGCGATGGCATACATTTTAATTTGTTTGATCATAGAAACTAAGCCATTTGCTCTTGTCGGAGACAAATGTTCTTTCAACCCTATTTCATCAATAAAATCAGTATCCGCAGCTAAAACATCTACAGCCTTTTGATTGGAAAATACCCGCAATAATAGGGCCACAATTCCCTTGGTTAAAATTGCATCGCTATCGGCTGTAAAAATTAACTGCTCATTCTTGAGCTCAGAATACAACCAAACTTTTGATTGACAGCCTTTTATTAAGTTTTCATCTAGTTTATACTTAGTATCAATTAACGGTAAGGACTTTCCGAGGTCTATAATATATTCATATCGACCCATCCAATCATCAAACATTGAAAACTCATCAATAATTTCTTCTTGTATTTCTTTGATAGTCATTTTTTAAACTTATTTTTGCAGTCTAAAGAACTGCACTTTTGTAAAGTGTAAAAATACAGTAAATAAATTGAAATGAGTAAATTATTAGCCGTTGGTACAGTAGCCTTTGATGCCATTGAAACCCCTTTTGGAAAAACAGATAAAATTTTAGGTGGATCTGGTACTTTTGTAAGCTTAGCGGCTTCTCAATTTGGTGTAAAGACCGGAGTTGTATCTGTGGTTGGCGGAGATTTCCCGCAAGCCTATTTAGACATGATGAATGCCAAAGGAATTAATACCGAAGGAGTTGAAATCATTAAAGAAGGGAAAACGTTTTTTTGGAGTGGTAAATACCACAATGATATGAATTCTCGAGATACCTTAGTTACAGAGCTAAATGTGTTAGAACATTTTCAACCCGTAGTTCCGAACAAATTTAAGGATGCTGCATTAGTGATGTTAGGTAATCTTCACCCTTTAACTCAAGCTTCTGTCTTAGATCAGATGACAGAAAAACCAAAACTAGTGGTTTTAGATACTATGGGGTTTTGGATGGACATCGCTTTATCAGATTTACATGATGTGATAAAACGAGTAGATGTGATAACCATTAATGATGAAGAGGCTCGCCAATTGAGTGGTGAATATTCTTTAGTAAATGCCGCTAAAAAAATTCACAGCATGGGACCTAAATATGTAGTGATTAAAAAAGGAGAGCATGGTGCTTTATTATTTAACAAGGAAAATATCTTTTTTGCACCAGCATTGCCATTAGCAGAAGTATTTGACCCAACCGGTGCTGGAGATACATTTGCAGGAGGTTTTTGTGGGTTTTTAGCTATGACTGAAGATGTTTCCTTTGAAAACATGAAAAAGGCAGTAATATACGGCTCAAATTTAGCTTCCTTTTGTGTAGAAAAATTTGGAACAGAACGCATGGAAACTCTTTCAAAAGAGGAAGTGCAAAAACGCCTACACGCGTTTAAACTATTAACACAATTTGATATCGAAATCAATTAATATAAATCCGCGCTTTTTGCTGCGGATTTTTTGATATATACATAGACACTAAACAATTGATACTAAATGAGTGACGCTTTAAAACACGAATGTGGAATTGCCATGGTAAGGCTTTTAAAACCATTGCAATTTTATAAAGACAAGTATGGTTCTGCGTTTTATGGAATTAACAAGATGTACTTGTTAATGGAAAAACAGCATAACAGAGGCCAAGATGGTGCTGGTTTTGCAAGTGTAAAATTTAATGTGGAACCAGGAACTAGATACATTAGTCGAATCCGTTCTAACAAATCGCAGCCTATACAAGATGTGTTCGCTCAAATTAACGAACGCTTGAATGGTGTGCTAGAAAGCAATCCTGATAAAAAAGACAATGTTGCGTGGCAAGAAGAAAATATGCCTTATGTGGGGAACCTGTTTTTAGGCCATGTACGCTACGGGACCTTTGGAAAAAACAGTATCGAAAGTGTACATCCTTTTTTACGTCAGAGTAATTGGAAACATCAAAATTTAATTGTTGCAGGTAATTTTAACATGACCAACTCGAATCAATTGCTGGAAGAATTGATTGAGCTTGGACAACATCCTAAAGAATTTACCGATACCGTTACCGTAATGGAAAAAATCGGTCATTTTTTAGAAGCAGAAGTTACTGATTTGTACTTAAGAGCTAAAGAAAAAGGGTTTAACAAAAAAGATGCCTCTCCTTTTATTGAAGAGCACATCAATTTACAAAATGTACTATACCGCTCTTCCAAAAACTGGGACGGAGGCTATGCAATGGCAGGTTTGTTAGGACATGGTGATGCTTTTGTTTTAAGAGATCCATCCGGAATCCGCCCTACTTATTTTTATCAAGATGATGAAGTTGTGGTTGTAGCATCTGAGCGTCCTGTTATTCAAACAGTATTCAACGTACCCTTTGATAAAGTTCAAGAATTGGATAGAGGTCATGCTTTAATCATTAAAAAAAGTGGCGATACCGCTGTAGTTCCTGTATTGGAGCAAAAAATTAAAAAATCATGTTCTTTTGAGCGAATTTATTTTTCAAGAGGAAGTGATGCTGCTATATATCAAGAGCGTAAAAATTTGGGGAAATTTGTTTTTCCTCAAGTGTTAGAGTCTATCAATAATGATATTTCAAACACGGTTTTTTCCTATATTCCAAATACAGCAGAAACCTCTTTTTACGGGATGACTGAAGCTGCAGAGGATATTTTAAATCAGCAAAAAACGGCAAAAATCCTTGCCGGTGAAGGAAAGTTATCTGCTAGTAAAGTAACTGAAATCTTATCAGAAAGACCACGTTTTGAGAAAATCGCAATTAAAGATGCCAAACTAAGAACCTTTATTGCTGATGATAATAGTAGAGATGATTTGGTAGAGCACGTCTATGACATTACCTATGGGGTTGTAAAATCAACTGATAACTTAGTGATAATAGATGATAGTATTGTTAGAGGAACCACTCTAAAGAAAAGTATCATTAAGATTTTGGACCGTTTAAAACCAAAGAAAATAGTAGTAGTCTCATCGGCTCCTCAAATTAGATATCCAGATTGCTATGGTATTGATATGGCTAGAATCAATGATTTTATTGCTTTTAAAGCTGCAATCGCATTGCTGAAGGAAACTAATCAATATAATATTGTAGATCAGGTTTATCAAAAAGCGATTGCCCAAAGAGGCAAAATGGATCATGAAATTGTAAACTTTGTTAAAGAGATTTACAATCCTTTTACGACAGAGCAAATTTCTGCTAAAATTGCTCAAATGTTAAAAACAGAAGAAATTCAAGCAGAGGTAGAGGTTATTTTTCAATCTGTTGAAGATTTGCACAAAGCCTGTCCTGAAAATTTAGGTGATTGGTATTTTACTGGAGATTATCCTACCGATGGTGGACATCGCGTGGTTAATGAGGCCTTTATTAATTTTTATGAAGGAAATGATAAAAGAGCTTATTAAAATTAAGCACAACATAAAAAAAGCATCCATATTGGATGCTTTTTTTATTTCTAAAATTTTTACTTAATTATTTTGCAGCTGCATATCTTTTTGCAACCTCATTCCAATTAATCACATTAAAAAATGACGTGATGTAATCTGGTCTTCTGTTTTGATAATGCAAATAGTATGCATGTTCCCAAACATCCAAGCCTAAAATTGGAGTCCCTTGACACGTTACACCTGGCATTAAAGGATTGTCTTGATTTGGTGTTGAACAGACTTCTACTTTTCCTCCTTTATGAACACATAACCAAGCCCATCCAGAACCAAATTGCGTTGCAGCAGCTTTTGAAAAAGCCTCTTTAAACGCAGCTTCAGAACCATATGCCGCTTCGATAGCCGCTTTTAATTCTCCAGTTAACTCTCCTTTGTTTGCAGGGTTCATCACTGTCCAAAACAATGAGTGATTATAAAAACCACCTCCATTATTTCGTACTGCTCCATTGCTCATGTCTAGGGTTCCTAGTATTTCTTCAATAGATTGACTTTCTAAGGCAGTTCCTGCGATAGCTGCATTCAAATTATTGGTAT
>CBFHUV010000088.1:0-8246 GCA_965659055.1 Polaribacter sp. | reverse complement strand
ATTTCGCCCATTTTATAAGACAATGCCTGCCCTGGCCAAGAAATATAGCGATCTGTTTCTGTCGTTACCTCATGCATAGACAAAGCTGTATTCGCTGCCATATAATCAATCATTTCTTGACGTGTCCAACCCAAAGCATGCACTCCAGTATCGACCACCAAACGACAAGCTCTCCACATTTCATAAGTCAATTGACCAAACTTTTCATAAGGAGTTGTATAAATATTCATTTCATCAGCTAAATATTCTGAGTACAATCCCCAGCCTTCTCCAAAAGCAGAAAGGTATAAGTTTCTTCTAAATCCTGGAAAAGTATCAGGCAACTCATTGTTTAGCGAAATTTGCAAATGATGTCCTGGTACTGCCTCGTGTGCAGTTAATGCAGGAATTGTATACAAGGTTCTGCTTGGTAAGTTGTAGGTATTTACCCAATAAAATCCGGCAGTAGTTTCACTGTAAGAACCAGAATATCTACCTCCAGTATAATTCGGCGCAATGGCTGCTGGAACAGGGACTACTCCATAAGGTTTTCTAGGTAAGGTTTTAAAGAATTTTGGCAATTCTGCATCAATGCGCTTTGCAATATCTCTAGCGAACATTAAAAGTTCTTTAGGCGTTTTTGCATAAAACTGTTCATCGGTTCTCAAAAACTTTAAGAAATCTGCAAACGAGCCTTTAAACCCTAAATCATTGATAATTTGCTGCATCTCTGCCTTAATTCGAGCCACCTCTTTCAAGCCGATATTATGAATATCTTCTGCAGTATATTGCTTGCTTGTGGTATAAAAATTGATTCGGTTTTGATAAAATTCTTTACCGTTTGGAACTGTGCTAACGCCTAAGCCTTTTCTGGTATTTGGAAAATATTCCTCTTCAAAAAACACTTTAATCTTTTTGTATTGATCAATGGCATTTGCCTGCACGCTCAGCTTGGCGGCATTAATCAATGAGTCTTTTAAACTCGAAGAAAATGCTGCTGGCAAATTGCTAAAAGGTCTGTAAAACTCACTTTTGGTAACATCAGTAACAATGTGCTTGTCATAGGTGTTATCATATTTGTAGAAAACCGCTTTAGGCTGAGAAATGCCTTCTTTTACCCCTGCTCTTAACAAGTTTAAATTATAATCAATTCTTTTTGGCAAGTCTGCTAACTGATTCAAATAGCCGATGGCTTGCTTTTTCGTTTTGAAATCCCGATTGGCCATATTGCTTAAACTTAAATGGAAAGCAGATTCATTGGTTATAGGATTAAGATACATTTTATAAGTATGAGTATCTACTTTATCCTGCAAGGTAAAAGCCAAAAGTTCTAAAGAAATCCGATCGGTATCCGACAAATCTTTTGCCTCAATTTTAGATAATTTTTCTAAGAGCTGAGTGGCAAAATCCGATTCTTGTTGATAATAAGCAATGGTATTTTCTACCGATTCATTGCGTTTAAAATCATAGACTCTTTCGGTTTCGTATTCCTTGATGGCCAATTCTAATAACTCTTTAGAAGTTTCCTTTTTACATGCAAAAATGCTCACTAAAAGTAGGAGCATTCCGAAGATTTTATTTTTCATTTCTTTAAATTTTATCGGTTGTTTTGTGGTTATTCACCAAACGCAAAATGCCCAAGGGATTTTCGTTCTTCAAAGCTACTGGTAATAGTTCATTGGGCCAATCTTGATAACTAAACGGACGTACCCATCGGGCAATAGAACTAACTCCTACTGCTGTAAATCTTGAATCAGTTGAAGCTGGGTAAGGCCCACCATGTACCATAGATGGACACACCTCTACTCCTGTTGGAACCCCATTAAAAATGATACGACCCACTCTATTCTGAAGTGCCGAAATTATCTGTGGATACTGCGCTGCCTCATGGTTGTCTGAGATTAAAGTTCCTGTTAATTGCCCTTCTAATTGCAACAAGATTTCCTCCAATTGCTGCTGGTCTGCACATTGTACTACCATAGAATACGGACCAAAAACTTCTTGATGCAATTGTGGATTACCTAAGAAAACAGCTCCTGTAACAGTGGCTACTGCTTGTTTTGCGTAATTATTATTCACTACTTTTGAATAATCTGCAGCTAGGGTAACCTCTTTTTGAGAAATTGCTTTTTCTTTATTTGCTTCATAAGCACCCAAAATATTTGGATGCAACATGCAGCCTGGATCTATCGCTACAATTTCGGTTGCCAAAACCTCGATAAATTGGTTTAAAGAACTTCCTTGGATCCCTAAAATCAATCCTGGATTGGTACAAAACTGTCCCGTTCCTAAAGTAATGGACTGGGCATAGGTTTTTGCCAAGGCTGCTGCTCTGTTCTCCAAGGCTTTTGGCAATAAGATAACTGGATTTACACTTCCCATTTCTGCAAAAACAGGAATTGGTTCTGGTCTTTTAGCTGCTAAATCATAAAGAGCTCTTCCACCACGATGACTTCCTGTAAAACCAACGGCTTTAACTTGTGGGTGATTGACCAATTGTTGTCCAACGGCTATTCCACTGCTATTTAAATTAGAAAAAACTCCATTAGGCATCCCTGTTTTCTCAGCAGCAGCAATGACCGCCGAAGCAATCAGTTCGCCAGTACCAGCATGCATAGGATGAGATTTTACCAAAACAGGACAACCTGCAGCTAAGGCTGCAGCGGTATCTCCTCCAGCGGTAGAATAGGCTAAGGGAAAATTGCTGGCTCCAAAAACGACAACCGGCCCTAAAGGAATGTTCATTTTTCGAATATCTGATTTCGGCAAAGGGGCTCTATCTGGTTGAGCAGTATCTATGGTTGCTTCTACCCAAGAACCTTCCAAAACCAATTCTGCAAAACTGCGCAATTGTCCCATGGTTCGCCCACGCTCTCCCATGGCTCTTCCTTCTGGCAATCCAGATTCTGAGCAATAGGTTTGAATAAGTTCATCTCCCAAGTTTAAAATTTCATCGGCAATGGCATTTAAAAATGCTGCTTTTTGCTCATTAGAAATGTTTCTAAAACTTGCAAAAGCCTCTGTAGCTAAAAGAACGGCTTGGTCTATTTCTTCTGAAGTTGCTTCTGTAAAAACAACTTTGTTTTCTTGATTGGTTTGAGGATTGAATGTTGTATATGTTTTGTTTCCGTTTGCAGAAAGTTGATTTCCAATATAATTTTTTCCTGTAATCATCCTTACTTGATTTTTAAATGTTTTTTTTCAAATTTACGGGTTTGTAAGTTACTATTTTTAAGTCTTGAAAGACTTAACCTATCAAGTCCAGAACTTCAAGTCTTTCTTTTGCCAGAATATATCTTGCACGGACATCATCAATTTGCTGTTGAGTTAATTTCTTACCAAAGGTACGCAGTCCTCCAGCAACATCATTATGATGAATTCCCATAGCAAGCTTAAGATATTCCATAAGCAGCGGCTGAGCATCCAGATACGATAAGGAATTTAAAGCCTGAGAAATTTTGTTTGCCTCAGCCCATTCTCCATTTAAAACATACTCCTGCATAGTAACACTTGCTTTTGGGAAGATAGTACCTACTCCTGTAATTCCACCGCTTGCTCCAGCGAGTCCTGCATATACAGTGACTGTGTCTACTCCTGCCAAAATTTTTAAATCTTTGTTCTCTAACATCAGAGTTTCAATAATTGAGACATCTATAGTCGATATTTTAAGAGCAGCTACCTTAGGAAGTACTGAAAGTCTTAAAAGAAGGTCCGTTGAGAGTGCATGATAACCGGCTGCATCAGGATTGTTATAAGGCATAATTGTTACGCCTACCTCTTTTGCAGTTGCTATTGCAAGTGCATAGTACTCATACATTTCTTTTTCAGAAGGAACCGCCTTCGTTTTGGGTGGCATAACCATGACAGTTTCAACTCCAACTGTTGCAAGTCCTTCTATAATTTTGGAAAGTTCTTCCTTCCTTTCTGCTGCTGCCCCACTAATCAACGGGACATTGTATTCTTTAGCAACCTCAGAAAGGGATCTAAGTAAGGAAAGACGCTGCTTGGTGCTCAGGTAGCTATTTTCACCCAGAGTTCCAGAACCGACAAGTCCGCTCATTCTGCTTCCGCCCTTTCCTTGAACTTTTAAAATACCTGCAGCCTGTTTTTGTGTTGCATCAAGGTCAATTTCAAGAGCGCCTGATTTTGACTCTTTCAACCATGTAAACACAGCTGGCATTACGCCATTCCATTGTATACTCATTGTAAATGTTTTTTTTAACAAAAGTACAAGAGATTTTAATTGGGCTTTTTGTAATTGTTACCTAGTAGTGATACTTTATTACCTTATTTGTTGAATTTAAATTTATAATATTGTGAATTTAAGCATATATTTGGATGCAAAAGTCACTCAAAATCTTGTTTTTCCATGAAAGTTTTACCTTTTAAAATACCGAAAACAAAAAATATTGCCCTGCTGTTTCAAGAGGATACCGAGCAAATATTTTACGATCAATTGCACCAACATGAAGAGATTCAGATTTGTGCCATCATCCATGGAGAAGGGACTTTGGTTGTTGGAGATACCATTAATGAATATAAAGCAGGTGATGTTTTGGTTATTGGAAGCAATCTTCCTCATGTATTTAAAAGTGATGTAGAAAGAAGTTCAAAATCACAGATGTATTCTTTGTTTTTCACAAAAAACTCTTTTGGAGAGGGGTTCTTTTCTTTGGGGGATTTTGCTGCTCTCGAAGACTTTTTTGAAAAAAGTAAAGCTGGGTTTAAAGTGAGCTCCGATCATAAAACCAAGCTATTTCAAATTTTTTTAAGCCTAAAAAAAGCGACAACTCTAGAACGTTTTATACTATTTTTTCAATCTCTTGATTTGTTTAAAAAAGCAGAAACGATTGCCTTATCGACCTTTGTATATCAAAAAAAATACACGGATAATGAAGGAAAACGCATGAGCACAATTATGGATTACACCATGAATCATTTTGATAAGGATATTGATTTGCAAAGCATCTCTGATGTGGCCACTATGACTCCTAATGCCTTTTGCCGCTATTTTAAACAACGAACCAACAAGACGTATTTTCAATTTCTAATTGAAGTCCGGATTGAACAAGCGTGCCGTTTTCTAAAGAATCATGAATTGCTGATTACCGAAGTGTCTGAAAAATCGGGTTTTAAAAATATTTCGAATTTCAATAGAAAATTTAAGGAGATCAAAGGCGCTACACCTACTCAGTTTCGAAGTTTGCAATAAATGCCTTGATGAGATTCTTCAATCGTTCCTCATTTCTGAATGACAATTAACTGTTTTTAAGTTCTTCTTTTAGCTTTTTTGTGAGCCCACTTACCACCAAATCATATGAATGATCAATTAACTCAAAAGCTAGGCTGTCAGGAACATCCTTATTAAGTGTCACCGTATTCCAATGTTTTTTACTCATATGCCAACCCGCGTTGATACTGTCATATTCGCCACGTAATTCTTCTGCCCATTCGGGATTGCATTTTAGGTTGATCTTGGTTTCTCCTTGTTCCCAATGATTTAGACCAACCAAGGCAAACATTTTATCCATTACCTTAAAAACTAATGTAACCTCGTCAAAAGGAAAATGCTCTGTGACCCCTTTTTTAGTGATACAATAGTCTCTGAGTTGTTCTATATGCATGTGATAAACTTTGAGTTAAAGATAAGATAGTTTAGAAAATTAATTTAAAATTTTACGCTAAACTAAATTTTCTTACAAAGTATACACAAATCTAAATGTGATAAACCTAGGCTGTATAAATGTTTCTGAGGTAAAAACTGAAAAATTATTTGCATTATTTCTTACCTGAGAATCAATATCTAAGATATTCGTTGCTTTGATTTCATACTCCCATTTTGCATCCCTATTTTTTCTATAAGAAAGAGAAGCATTCCAATTTTGGAATGATTGTGAATTTCCATCTCCTAAATCTTGATTCGTATAACTGTAATCTGTACGAAATGTTATTTTCTTCAATATATAGGCATCAAAATCTATAGTTGGAGCAGTAGTCACAAATTTTGTATCACGCCCACCTTGACTATTTCTACTTTCACTATAACGATAAGACAAACTTACGTTTGGGGCAATCATAAAATTAGTACGAATACCCGGTGTGTATGACTGGGTGTATCTTTCATTGACAGATTGTTGACCTTGAATGAATTGGTTGTTTTTACTATAGTTAAAACTAGCATTTATACTAGCTCTTACTTTTCCAAAAGTTCTTTGTACACGTCCAGATACATTTACATTTTCATCAGCAAAATTAGAATTAAAGAAAGTACTGGTACGAATAACATTTTCAAAATTTGTCAAGCCTCTTATCTGATCAATATTACTAGAATATGCGGCTCTTGCAAATACATTGGTATAATTAAATAGATTAAAACTGCTATAAAATAAGCTTACATTATGCGATAATGCATTCTGAAGATCTGGCTCTCCATATTGAATACTATTGTAATTATTTAAGACCAACCCTTTCGCCAATCGAGTAACATCTGTAAATTGATTGCGCATTTCGTATCTAAAAGTCAAAGACTCACCTTTCTTAAACTGAATTCTAGTTTCAAAATCGGGTAAAAATCGAAAGAAATTATTCTCGATAACTTGGCCAAATTGACTGTTTTTATTTCCGTAAGCATGTAATGAAAAACCAGGTGTGACAGTAAATTTACCCGATTTAAATCGATAATGAACACCTAAATATACATCGCTAAAGTTATACTCAATAGTATTTGTACCAATACCGTTATTAAATGTTGGGGTAGGAATAAACTTAGACCCATCGGTTAAAAACTGAAAAATACTTGAATTGAATTCTTGCTTACTAAAAATTGTTCCAAGTGTAATATTGATATTGCTTTTAGCATTGATGATATTATAGTAATCTAATTTAGCATCTAATTGATTGGATTTGATTCGTCTATTCTGACCAATATTATAATTATTTAAAGAAGTATCCAGTCCTAAAGCGCCTGCAGTGACATCAAAAGCATCAATTCCGTTAGGGTTGTTAACCAATATAGCGTTATAAAAAGGGTCTTCGTTTTTTATCAAATGTTGCGCTTCAAAAGCGAAAATATTATTTTCATTGAGTGTATAATAATAATTTATGTTTTGACTTATACTAAATGGTGTAACCTCATTCATTTGATTTGTATTTCCTATAATTGAAGAAAAAACTGTTTGATTTTGTGAATCATTCGATGTACGCCCTAAAATATCATAGGTCAATTGATTATTCGAGTTTGGCTGATAAGCTGCACTTAGTTTTAACAATACTTGATTAGAACGTTCGTCACTAGAATTCACAGTTGCCTCATCAGGAATTCCTAAATTTGGATCTGTATATTGAACAAAACTTGTTTCTTTAGAAATTACTTTACTGCTATTGTAAATTAGAAATCCACTAAAATCTAATGCTTTGTTGGGAGAATAACTAAAGTTTCCTGTCGCCAATTTACTTTCAATTTTCAATGCATTGTCTTGATTAGTTAAAAAATTCAGGCTATTATCTCCTAAGTTTATATTGGTTCCGCTGCTTCTGCTTGGCGATCTAAAACCTCCACCAAAACCTCTAACATCGCGACTTGACAAGCCCACTTCTCCAATATTATTGAGATCTCCAATAAAATTAAAACTGAAATTTGGGCTATAATAAAATAGTTTAGGTTGCAATAAATATAACTCACTTTCTGGTGATTCACCTCCACCAATAGTTATGTCACCAAACCAAAAATTCTCTTTTCCTTCTTTAAGTTTAATATTAATAGCCACATTATCTTGATTATTACTTACACCACTTAGCTGTCCTACTTCAGCGTAATTTCGTAATACCTGAATTTTGTCTACAGCATTAGACGGAATATTCTTTGTAGCAATTTTTGTATCCCCGTCAAAAAAATCTTTTCCATTAACCATTAACTTATTTACCACTTTACCCTCAACTTCAATCTGCCCACTTTCATTAATCTCAACTCCTGGTAACTTCTTAAGAACATCCTCTAACTTTCGTTCAGAGCCATTTTTAAATGAATCTGCATTATATATTAATGTATCTCCTTTGACTAAAACTGGCATTTCATAAACGATTTCAACTTCATCTAAAAGATTATCAGGAAAAAGAGTATAATCTTTTCTGATATTAATTTCTTTTGTTGAAATTATATCTTTAAACGTTTTCTGCCCTATATAACTTACTTGAATATTATAAGTAGTATTCTTCGATAGCTTTATGCTAAAATTACCTTTTTCATCAGTAATGGCATACGATTCTAA
>CBFHUV010000087.1:0-8641 GCA_965659055.1 Polaribacter sp. | reverse complement strand
AAATAAAATGTATGATGCCCCTTTTGTTGCGAACACAAAAGGAAAAACAGTTTTAGTAGTGGGGCATAGTAATACAACACCCGCTTTTGTCAACAAAATTCTTGGGGAAAATAAATATCAGGATATTGATGACAACAACAATAACAATCTTTACATAGTCACCGTAACTAAAGAATCGACAACAAGTACCGTCTTGTATATTCCTTTTAAGGAATAAGACTTACATGAATATTTTCTAAATTAATTTCAGAAAGTTTTTGAAGTTCACCTTTTTCAAATGCTTTGGCCAATTTTTCTAAAGAGGTTAAAGTATTTTCTTTTTTAAGATTGTTGTAATCAACAAATCTAATTCCTTCAATAAATCGCTCGTTGGTGGCTTGTCTAAAGCGAACTCCTCCTCCATTTACATGAAAGCTATAGGCCAAATAATCAATTAAAAAATTTTCTTTTGATATCCAATATACAAAAACGTCTTCAAAATCTTCCCCACCACCATCTTCTGAAAAGCTAATTTGAATGGTATAATATTCTTTTCCAAATATGCTTTGGTCTTCCAATCTTTTTTTGCGAACCGCCGCATCATTTAGCCCATTTGGTAGCACGGAAAAATAATGAACTGAATTGACGGAGCTGCTATATTTAGTAGCCATGGTATCTTGAATTTTAGTCGGAGCATTATTCAAAAACCGTGTAAAACCGTCATTGCTGAGTACATCTGTAATTTGCTCATTACCCTCATTAAAGCTTCTCTCTAGTTTAAAAGCCCCTCGATTTCTAAATGCTTTATAATTTTTATCTCGAAAGCTAAAGTCAATCGTTGCTTTTAAAACCTTACCGGTTCCTGAGGCACGCATAGAAGCGTCAACAATTTCTTGTGCGCTAAGGTCCTTTTTAGATGGGCTACAAGAGAGAAAAATAAATACCAATGATGTTAAAAGTATACGCATGCTTTGTTTTTTAAAAATTTGTCGATGTATTAGTGGCTTAATTACAATACAAAAATACACTTCTTCATCTAAATCAAAAATGTATCTTTGTAAGATAGCCTTTTATAGGCTTTTGGACTAAAGCATATGCAGAAGAATATTAACATACTTAATAAAAAAGCAAAATTCGAATACGAGTTTTTAGATACTTATACGGCTGGAATACAATTAACAGGTACCGAAATTAAGTCGATACGTGAAAGTAAAGCCCGAATAACAGAAAGTTTTTGTGAGTTCAATGAACAAGGAGAATTGTTTGTAATAAACATGTTTATTGAAGAGTATTCACACGGAAATTTTTTTAATCATAACCCAAAAAGTGAACGACGTTTGCTTTTGAACAAACGTGAGCTTAAAAAGCTGGAAAAAGAAGTGAAGAATACGGGTCTCACCATCATTCCTCTTAAATTGTTTTTAACGGACAAAGGCTGGGCTAAGCTAAATATTGCTTTAGCTAAAGGTAAAAAGCTACACGATAAACGAGAAACGATGAAAGATCGTGATACCAAAAGAGATTTAGCGAGAATTAAAAAAAGCTTCTAATGAATTTGCATTCCTTTTTAAAATTGGTTCGGTACCCTAATTTATTAATGGTACTTGTTACCTTGATCCTTACCAAATACGCATTGGTCCACTCCTTTGTTCCTGTGAGTATATTGAATGATTTTGATTTTATTTTGCTTGCAAGCAGTATCCTCTTCATAACAGCTGGAGGCTATGTGATTAATGATGTTTGTGATATTGAAACAGATACAATTAATAAGCCAAACAAAGTGTTAGTAGGCAAAAGCATTCCCGTAGAAACAGCCTATAAAATCTATAGATTTCTAACGTTTTTTGGTGTTGTTTTAGGAATCTTTGCTTCTTATCATAAAGGTGTGCTTAGCTATTCATTATTATTTACAGGAATTGCAATTAGCTTGTATGTTTATGCTAAATTTTTAAAAAGAACACCTCTTTTTGGGAACATCTTAGTGGCATTCTGCGTTAGTTTTATTATTTTAATCTTACTTTTATTTGAAAGACCAGATGTGCTTCCTAAGAGTCTTTTTAGTGTTTTTCAACAGCTTTTTACTTCTATTGGAATTACTACGGCAGCAACTATTTATATCATTTTTTCCTTTTTAAGTACCCTAATTAGAGAGCTTGTTAAAGACATTGAAGATATGAAGGGTGATCATGCTCAAAAAATGAGAACCCTTCCACTTGTAATTGGTGCACAAAGAGCCAATAAGTTCATTCTTTTATTGACCCTAATCTTGGTTGTTTTTTTGATTTATGTTTTAAAAACAGAATTGATCATTTACCCGTATTTTCTTGGATATACAGTATTAGCTGTTTTGGTCCCCCTTCTCTATTTTATGTATAAATTACAGATGGCAAAGACTTCAGCTCATTATCATCATTTGAGCAGCTTATTAAAGCTAATTATGGTGCTAGGAATCGCCTCCATGTTATTCTTTAATTTTTAGAGCTTTATGCTGAAAGAGAAACTGAACGATTATCACGTAATTTTAGCTTCGAAATCACCGAGAAGACAGCAAATCTTAAAGGAATTAGGAATTCCTTTTGAGATACAGCTTAAAGAGGTTAAAGAAGTGTATCCCGAAGCTTTAAAAGGAGCCGAAATCACTGATTATTTAGCTGTTTTAAAAGCGAAACCCTTTAAAGAGAATCTTCAGAATAATGAATTGATTATTACTTCGGATACGATTGTTTGGTTAGAAAACATGGCCTTGGGAAAACCTCATTCAGAAAAAGACGCCATAAACATGTTACAACATATTTCTGGTAAGAAGCATCAAGTTATTAGTTCTATTTGTCTTACAACAAAAAATTTTCAAAAAACTTTTAACGACACTACAGAGGTTTATTTTAAACAATTATCTTTAGAAGAAATAGAATACTATATAAGAAAATATCAACCCTTTGACAAGGCTGGTAGTTATGGAATTCAAGAATGGATTGGTTATATAGGTATAGAAAAAATAGTAGGAAGTTATTTTAATGTTATGGGATTACCTGTTCATAAATTATATGAAGAATTGATGCAATTGTAACATTTGCGTTGATAATATTATTATTTTTGCTCGAAACAACACAAACAAATTTTAATGAAAAAATACACTTTTACAGAAAAGAAAGATACCCGATCTGGATTTGGAGATGGTTTGACAGAATTAGGGAAAACACACCCAAATGTAGTAGCCTTATGTGCTGATTTGATTGGCTCTTTAAAAATGAATGATTTCGCAGCGAATCATCCTGAACGCTTTTTTCAAATAGGAATCGCAGAAGCTAATATGATGGGGATTGCAGCAGGTTTAACCATTGGCGGTAAAATTCCATTTACTGGAACTTTTGCAAACTTTTCTACAGGAAGAGTGTACGATCAAATTCGTCAATCAATTGCTTATTCTGGAAAAAATGTAAAAATATGTGCTTCTCATGCAGGTTTAACTTTAGGAGAAGATGGAGCAACCCATCAAATTCTTGAAGATATAGGTTTAATGAAAATGTTGCCTGGAATGACAGTGATTAATCCTTGTGATTATAACCAAACCAAAGCTGCTACTATTGCTATTGCTGATTTTGAAGGGCCTGTCTATTTGCGTTTTGGACGACCATCAGTGCCTATTTTTATGCCAGATTATAAAGATGAACCCTTTGTGATTGGTAAAGCAATACAATTAACAGAAGGAGCTGATGTTACTATTGTTGCCACAGGCCATCTTGTTTGGGAAGCGCTACAAGCTTCTGAACAATTAGAAGCGATGGGAATCCATGCTGAAGTAATTAATATTCATACTATTAAGCCTTTAGATGAAGCTGCTATTTTAAAATCTGTTTCTAAAACGGGTTGTATCGTTACGGCTGAGGAGCATAATAAATTTGGGGGACTTGGTGAGAGTGTTGCAAGATGTTTAACCCAAAACAATCCTGTACCTCAAGAGTTTGTAGCTGTAAATGACAGTTTCGGAGAGTCTGGAACTCCTACTCAATTGATGGAAAAATATCATTTAAATGACAAGGCAATTATAGCTGCCGTTCAAAAGGTATTAAAAAGAAAATAATATTAATTTTTTTAATTTAAATTAAGTAATATGAAAAAAGTAATCATAGTTCTATTTTTAGCCTTTGCAGCGCATACGGCTTCTGCTCAAATTCAATATGGAATTAAAGCGGGTATTAATTATAATAATAATGGTGATGCCACATTTTCTACAGCGGGCTCTGATCTTATTGATGGTGCAGAATCAAAATCTGGTTGGCATGCAGGATTATGGTTAAGAGGGAAAATCCCAATTTTGGGACTCTATATAAGACCAGAACTTGTGTATACCCAAGTAAAAAGTGAATACGTATACAAAGGTTCTACTACGGCTTATGATTTTAAGAAAATTGATGTTCCTGTATTAGTTGGAACTAAATTTTTAGGATTTGCTAACGCTTTTATCGGACCATCTTTTCAATATATTATTGATAGTGATTTTCAGTTCTCAAATCTTTCTACAGATGATTTCAGTAAGTTTTCTGTGGGGATGCAAATGGGTTTTGGAGTTGAGTTTGGCTCACTGGGAGTTGACGTTCGTTGGGAAAGAGGTTTGTCGAGTACAGAAGCTAATTTTGTAGATAACAATACAAACATTACAGTTGATAACAGAACCAATCAAATCATTTTTGGAATCTCTTATAAATTGTAAGAATTATAATTTTAAAAAAAAGCTCCAGAGGAATCTGGAGCTTTTTTTATGGGTATTATTTTGTATCAGGATCTAGATAATCTGGTATTCCATCTCCATCTGTATCATCGTTTCTAGGGTCTCCATCCCCATTTGCGTCTTCATCTTTAGTTAATTTCCCATCACCATCATCATCGTTATCCAAATAATTCGGAATTCTATCACCATCTGTATCTACAAACCTAGGGTCAGATTCTACACTTGCATCCTCAATTTCTAAATAAGAGGCTAATCCGTCGATGTCATGATCTGTGTTCTCTACAATGTCCAATAAATTGATTCGAAAAATTAAGGGCGCATTTCCTGGGATATTGCCATTTCCTGCTGGACCATAACCCAAACCTGAAGGAAAAAACAAGAAGCCTTTACCTGGATTTTCGTAGGTAATCGGACCATTATTTGTGATGTTTTTACCCCCTTTAAAATGGATCACTCCATTTGACCAACCTCTTACAGAAGCCACTAAAGTGAACCAAGTTGCACTTAACTGGGTTTGAAAAACTACTGGGGTTGATACTTTAGTGATATAAGACCCTTGATAGGTAGTTAAAACAGAATCCAATTTTGTTGGAAAACCCTTTACAGGATCTGGTGTTCCTTCCTCAATAACATAATAGTACATGGTATAGTTTACATCATTTTCCATGACCGTTTTTGATTGTAATTTTGGATCATCAAACAAGGCTATTTTATCAGCGGCAATAGGCTTTATAGAATCTACAGCAAGATCATAATAGTTATTTCTTAAATATTTCACTAAAGAATCATTGTCTATCAATGCTTGTGCTTCTAAATCAAATTCTTCGATCGCATCGGAACCACTACACGCATACATTAAAAAAGTAGCAAGGGCTACAACAACAATATGTTTAATTTTTATCATCTAAGTATCAAATTTAAGGGCGCAATTTACGATTTTCATACCTTTGTAAAAAGAGAAACATCAAATTTTAACTTTTTGTATGAGAATAGATAAATATTTGTGGTGTATTCGGGTTTTTAAAACACGAAATATTGCCACTGAAGCCTGTAAAAAGGGGCATGTGAAGATAATTGACAAAAATGTTAAAGCTTCAAAAGAGGTGTTTGGAAATGAGCTGATTTTAGTTAGAAAAAATCAAATTAACTATAAAATCCAGATTTTAGACATCCCTCCTAGCAGAGTCGCTGCTAAATTGGTCGATTTATACAGGAAAGATTTAACTCCTAAAGAAGAATTGGAAAAAACGGATTTATTAAAATTCGCCAAAGATCATTATCGAAAAAAAGGAGCTGGAAGACCCACTAAAAAAGATCGAAGAGACATTGATGAATATAATGATTCTCCTATAGATGATAATTAATTTTAATATCTTTGAACTTCAAGTAATAGCTATTATGACCGATTCAAAAAACATCATTTTAAACGCAAAGCAAATAGAACAAAAAATTCATAGAATTGCTTATCAAATTTATGAAAGCAACAGCAATGAAAAAGAACTGGTTTTGGCCGGTATTTCTAAAAATGGATTTGTTTTAGCGAAGGCTATAGAAAAGCATTTGTTAACAATTTCACCCTTAAAAATCATTATGTGTGAGGTTTTAATTGATAAGAAAAAACCGTTGTCTCCAATTCAAACATCTATTTCCAGCGAGGGGTACGCAAATAAATCATTGGTTTTAGTAGATGATGTGCTCAATTCGGGCGCCACCCTTATTTATGGAGTAAAACATTTCTTGGAGGTTCCTTTAAAACGTTTTAAAACTGCTGTATTGGTTAATAGAAATCATAAAAAGTATCCTGTAAAGGCAGATTTCAAAGGACTTTCCCTTTCTACAACCCTTCAGGAGCAGGTTATTGTAGAATTTAACAAAGAGGATTCAATAGCCTACTTAATTTAAAACTTTCTTTATTTCGAGTACAATTTCATCAATTGATTTGTTGTCAATAATTAGTTTGTGTTGCGCTCTTTCATAATAAGGGGCTCGTTCAAACAAATGCTTGGCTATATACTCTGTGAGTTGTTCAGGCTTCAATTGAGCAACAATAGGTCTTGTTTGCTTTTCCTGTTCAAGTCGAATAGATAAAGTTGCAATGGAAGCTTTTAAATAGAAGGTATTTGAAGTCGCTTGCGCTATGATGTCATTATTAGTTCCATAACAAGGAGTGCCTCCTCCTAAAGCAAGTACAAAACTATTTTTTTTCTCTAAAATTTCTTTAAGAAAAACACTTTCTTGTTTTCTAAAATAAATTTCTCCTTTGGAATGAAAAATAGCTTGAATACTTCGGTTTTCTTTCGTTTCAATATATCGGTCTAAATCAATAAAATCAAGACCCAATGTCTTCGCTAAAACTGCACCTACAGAAGATTTACCACTCGCCATATATCCCATTAAAACAATTTTCATATCCTCAAAATTTTGTTGTGCAAATATCTAAAAAATTAATAACTAAAAACTTTTATAATTTAAAGAATAGGTAGTATATTTGCACTCGCTTTGAAGAAAGCATGACCTGGTAGCTCAGTTGGTAGAGCATCTCCCTTTTAAGGAGAGGGTCCTGGGTTCGAGCCCCAGCCCGGTCACTAAGAAAGTTAAGCGCTAAGTAGCTTAACTTTTTTTATTTCTACAACTGCGTGTATGGCGGAATTGGTAGACGCGCAAGCTTGAGGGGTTTGTGTTCATTAGAACGTGCAGGTTCGACTCCTGTTACACGCACAAAATTTTGTTAATTTGTTTAAAAATTAATGACTTTCTTTTCTTTTATCGTTATTATTGTAAAATGGAAAAACACCTACTTTTATTCGTATTCTTAAGCTTTTCTTTGGCTATTTTTGCTCAGGATAACACACAAACTATTCAATTAAAAGGGCAAATTGTAAATTCTGAAGATCAAAAAGCCTTAAGTGCCGCTCACGTTTTAAATTTAAACACTGTAGTGGGTACGATTACTGACGATAGAGGATTTTTTGAAATTCCTACAAAAGTTAATGATACAATTCTGATTTCTTATTTAGGTTTCCAATCCATTAAACTTAAGATTACAAATGACTTATTAAAGGGTAATGAATTGGTCATAGCACTTTATGAAAAAGCGAATGAAATTAAAGAGGTGGTTATTTTGTCAACCAAATTAATTGGAGTTTTAGAAGTAGATATTAAACAGGTTCCGAAAGATCGATTTACTAGAATTCGGATTAATGGATTGCCGCAAACCTATGAAGTCGGAAAACCAGGTGGTCAAGGAACCAACTCTGTAATTGCTGCCTTGTTTAAACCCATTGATTTTTTATATGCCATGTTTGGTAAGAAACCTAAACAATTAAAAAAACTTCAAAAACTTAAAAAAGAAGATGACCTCCGAAAAATGCTGAGTGGAAAGTTTGATAGAGAGGTGATGATGGAATATTTGGAAATGGATAAAGAAGAGTTGAGCCAGCTATTATCAGATTGTAACTACTCCGAATACTTTATTAAAAAAGCGAGTGATTTACAAATGATTGAAGCGGTGCTAGATTGTTATGAAAACTACAAAGCCATTAAAAATGGAAAAATTGAGCGCAATACTCTTCCTGACAAAAAGAATTAAATCAACTTGAAATCAAAAAAGGCTGTAAACATTGTTGTTTACAGCCTTTTTATCAACTATTAAAAACTAACTAATGATCTAAAATACGGATGTAACGTATTTATAGTCATGTCTTCTTCTGCTATTCCAAGATGCTCTTCTAGAAAATACTTGGTTGTTCAGGTTATTTTTTTTCTCTTCTTTAACTTCGTTGTAATTTGTAATCATTTTATTATATTTTTTATTTTTTTGTTCTTGTTGTATACTTATAAGACGCATATAAATCAAACTTGTTACACTTCTATTTAGTTATTAACAGAACTTTAAGAAAATAAAAAATCAGCCTTAAAAGACTGATTTTAAAT
>CBFHUV010000086.1:0-8699 GCA_965659055.1 Polaribacter sp. | reverse complement strand
TTGAACTCTATAGGTAATTTCTGAACTCACACTACCAAACGGCCATGCTTCTTCTAAAATAACCAAGCGGTTTGTTTTTTTAACCGACTCAATAATGGCATTTGAATCCATAGGTCTTACCGTTCTTAAATCGATAATCTCTATAGAAATATTTTCTTTTGCCAATTCTTCTGCTGCAATATAGGCTTCCTTAATGATTTTACCAAAAGAGACTACGGTAACATCTGTTCCAGCTCTTTTTATATCGGCAACACCAATAGGGATAATATATTCTCCTTCTGGAATGTCCATTTTATCACCATACATTTGCTCTGACTCCATAAAAATTACAGGGTCATTATCTCGTATGGCTGCTTTTAGTAGTCCTTTTGCATCATAAGGATTCGAAGGAACAACTACTTTTAATCCAGGACAATTTGCAAACCAATTTTCAAAGGCTTGAGAGTGAGTTGCTGCCAATTGGCCTGCCGAGGCAGTTGGTCCACGAAACACGATTGGGCAATTAAATTGGCCCCCTGACATTTGTCTAATTTTTGCTGCGTTATTGATAATTTGATCGATACCAACCAAAGCAAAATTGAAAGTCATATATTCTACAATGGGTCTGTTGCCATTCATTGCAGAACCAACAGCGATACCTCCAAAGCCTAACTCAGCAATAGGAGCATCAATTACGCGTTTTGCACCGAACTCATCCAACATTCCTTTAGAAGCCTTATAGGCTCCATTGTATTCTGCTACTTCTTCACCTATTAAATAAATGCTTTCATCATTGCGCATTTCTTCGCTCATCGCTTCGCAAATAGCTTCTCTAAATTGAACTGTTTTCATCCTGTATTTTACTTCTTAAAGATAATGAACGGCAAAAATATGAAAATTTAAAGGAAATAAATTACATTGTAGAATAGAAAGATGGGCATTTGTTTCTTTTTTCATTTTTATAAACAAAAAAATACTATGCACGCATAGTAAATTGAAAAAAAAGTCATAAATTCGTAGCCAAGAAAATTACGAATACATTTAAAATAGAAGTATATGAAAGTATTAGTTTGTATTAGCCATGTGCCTGATACCACTTCAAAAATCAATTTTTCTGATAACGACTCAAAATTTGATGCAACTGGAGTACAATTTGTCATCAATCCATATGATGAATTTTGTTTGACAAGAGCAATGTGGTTTAAAGAAAAACAAGGAGCAACAGTTACTGTTGTTAATGTTGGAAACGCAAGTACAGAGCCGACCCTAAGAAAAGCCTTGGCTATTGGTGCCGATGATGCGATAAGAGTAGATGTAGAAGCTACAGATGGTTTTGCTGTTGCCAAAGAATTGGCAGCTGTGGTGAAAAACGGAGGCTATGATTTGGTTTTGGCAGGAAGAGAATCGATTGATTATAATGGAGGGATGGTTCCCGGAATGTTGGCGAGCCTAACGGACTATAATTTTGTGAATGGATGTACAGGGATGGACATTGACGGTACAGCAGTTTCATTAACGAGAGAGATTGATGGTGGAAGTGAAAAGTTAAGCACTTCATTGCCATTAGTGGTTGCAGGTCAAAAAGGATTGGTCGAAGAAAAAGATTTACGTATTCCGAACATGAGAGGGATTATGATGGCCAGACAAAAACCTTTAGCAGTTGTGGCTTCTGTAGCTCCAACCCAAACAACGAGTGCAGTTTCTTTTGAAAAACCAGCTCCAAAGGGTGCTGTAAAATTAGTTGCTGCAGATCAAATTGATGAATTGATCGATTTGTTGCACAATGAAGCAAAAGTAATTTAAGAAGGTTGATACAAGTAAAAATCATTTTTAGAAAGGGGTCTTAAGCTTGTTTTCTAAAAAGTTAAAAAAATAAAAAAATATGTCAGTTTTAGTTTTTGCCGATGCGTCGGAAGGAAAATATAAAAAGTCTGCTTTTGAAGTCGTTTCTTACGGAAAAAAAGTAGCAGAACAATTAGGTACTTCTTTGGTTGTGTTAAGTATGAATGCAGATAGTCCATCAGATTTATATACATATGGTGCAGAAAGAGTATTGAACGTGAGCAATGATTCATTAAAAAACTTTAATGCAAAAGCCTATGCTTCAGTGATCAATCAGGCTGTAGAGAAGGAATCTGCCACAGTAGTTATTGTAGATTCTAGTGTAAACGGTTTGTATATGGCTCCAATGTTGGCGGTAAATATGGAGGCTGGTTATGCCTCTAATGTGGTTGCTTTGCCAAGTGCTACCAGTCCTTTTACAGTAAAGAGGAAAGCATTTTCAAGCAAAGCCTTTAACCATACTGTAATTTCAACAGATAAAAAAGTAGTTGGAGTTGCTAAAAATTCATTTGGAGTTCATGAGAATGCTGTGAGTGGAACTACTGAAAGTTTTGAACCAATAGTTTCTGATGCAGATTTTGGAGTGAAATCTGTGAGTATAGATACCGCTAAAGGGAAGGTAAGTATTGCCGATGCAGACATTGTGGTTTCTGCAGGGCGAGGATTAAAAGGTCCAGAAAATTGGGGAATGATCGAAGAGTTGGCCGAAGTATTAGGTGCAGCTACCGCTTGTTCGAAACCTGTTTCAGATTTAGGTTGGAGACCTCATGGTGAGCACGTTGGACAAACAGGAAAACCTGTTGCGTCTAATTTGTATATTGCTATTGGAATTTCAGGCGCTATTCAGCATTTAGCTGGGATCAATGCATCAAAAGTAAAAGTGGTTATCAATACAGATCCGGAAGCTCCTTTCTTTAAGGCTGCAGATTATGGAATCGTAGGTGATGCTTTTGAAGTAGTTCCTGCCCTGATCGAAAAATTAAAAGTGTTTAAACAATCATAGGTTTACTTTGTAAACGAATTTCAATTACTAAAACGAATTTTCTTTTTTCATTTTCTTTTCAGAGAAACTTAAAAGCAAGTGATTTTTTAGTAAATTGTGCCCAGAAAAGGGCTGTTTGTCTTTTGGTAAAAGCTAAAATATGAACAGCCTTTTTATTTTTTATGACGATTGATACACAATGAATTTGATACAGTTAACCATCAAAGGGATTTCTTATAGCCAAACACAAACAGGTGCCTACGCCTTGGTATTGAATGAAATCAATGGCAAGAGAACTTTGCCAATTATCATTGGTGCATTTGAGGCGCAATCCATAGCCATTGCCCTTGAAAAAGAAATTAGACCCCCCAGACCACTTACCCACGACTTATTTAAAACCTTTTCTGATCGGTACCAGATAAAAGTAACCAAAGTGATTATTCACAAATTGGTAGATGGTGTCTTTTTTTCAAGTTTGGTTTCTGAGCGTGAAGGAAAACAGGAAATTATAGACACGCGCACCTCAGACGCCATTGCTTTGGCAGTGCGTTTTGATGCGCCAATTTATACCTATGAAGAAATTTTAGATAAGGCAGGGATTTATTTAAAAATAGAAGAAGATTTATCTTTAAAAGGGCCAGAATTTGAAACTGATGATTTGGTTTCTGAATTGTTAAGTGAGGTTTCTGAAGAAGGACTTTTTGATAAAGGGTTGGATGAATTATATCAAGAATTAGACGAAGCAATTGCTAATGAAGATTATGAATTAGCTGCAAAAATAAGGGACGAAATTAACAAGCGTTCTTAATCAATACGAAGTTTTATGAAAAAATACCTAATCCTAATGTTTTGCTTAAGTACCTTGTTTGTACAGGCAAACTCTTTTGACAACAATTCTAACTCTGGTTTAAAAGGAAACAGTGCAATTGCGGTTTCAAATTTTAACAGGATAGCCGACAACAGTTTTCAATTAGAAACTGTTTCTGTTTCAAAAGAATCAACCAAAGTTCAAGAACAGTCAATTGCTCAGATTAAGCCAAGTCAAGGTTTTTCTTTTTCTAATTTATGGAGAGGAATCTTAGGGATGGTTTCCTTATTGGTAATTGCCTTTTTATTTTCTAGCAATAAAAAAGCCATTGACTGGAAAACTGTGGGTATTGGATTGGCAGCGCAACTGCTTATTGCAGTAGGGGTGTTAAAAATTACATTTGTTCAAAGAATTTTTGAATGGTTTGGAGGCTTGTTTGTCAGTGTTTTAGATTTTACTAGGGCTGGAAGTAAATTTTTATTCGAAGGTTTGGTGGTAGATATGGATAAGTTTGGATACATATTTGCCTTTCAAGTATTGCCAACCATCATATTCTTTTCTGCCTTAACCTCAGTTTTATTTTATTTAGGTTGGATTCAGAAAATAGTAAAAGTATTGGCCTGGTCATTAGCTAAGATTTTAAAAATTTCTGGAGCAGAAAGTCTGTCTGTTGCCGGAAACATCTTTTTAGGTCAAACAGAAGCTCCATTGCTGATCAAAGCCTATTTAGAAAAAATGAATAAGTCTGAAATGTTGTTGGTAATGATTGGAGGAATGGCAACCGTAGCAGGAGCCGTTTTGGCAGCTTATATTGGTTTTTTAGGAGGGGATGATGCTGTATTGAGATTGCAATTTGCCAAACACTTATTAGCGGCCTCTGTAATGGCAGCACCTGGAGCTATTGTCATTTCAAAAATTTTATATCCACAGGTTGAAGAAGTGAATACAGATGTTCATGTATCCTCAGAAAAAATTGGTTCAAATATTTTAGATGCGATTGCAAATGGAACGACAGAAGGATTAAGATTAGCCGTAAATGTAGGCGCCATGTTGTTGGTTTTTGTAGCTTTTATTGCCATGATTAATGGTGTTTTGGGTTGGGTAGGAGATATGACCAATTTAAATACTTGGTTGGCTGCAAATACAGCGTATTCTAGCTTTTCTTTAGAGTTTATCTTAGGCTACCTTTTTGCTCCTTTAATGTGGTTAATTGGTGTTGCTACAGAAGATATGGCAATGATGGGACAATTGCTAGGGATTAAATTAGCAGCTAGTGAGTTTGTGGGCTATATTCAATTGGCAGAATTAAAAGATGTAGCCAATGTTATTCATCTAAACTATAACAAATCTGTAATTATGGCCACCTACATGTTGTGTGGTTTTGCCAATTTTGCATCGATTGGGATTCAAATTGGTGGGATTGGTTCTATTGCGCCTGGTCAACGAAAAACCTTATCAGAATTTGGAATGAAAGCCCTTATTGGAGGTACCATTGCCTCTTTAATGTCTGCTGCAATTGCAGGGATGATTATTGGCTAAAAAAAGTAAAATTTTACAAGTCGATTTTATTAAAAATCGTTAATAACTTTTCATAGAATATTTAAAAGCTTCAACGGATATCCTTGAAGCTTTTTATATTTTTACAAAAGAAAAATTATAGATCAAATTTAGGAACCTACCATGAAGCAGTATTTAGATTTAGTGAGCCATGTCTTAGAAAATGGAAATGAGAAAGGAGACAGAACGGGAACCGGGACTAAAAGTGTTTTTGGCTATCAAATGCGTTTTGATTTGAGTAAGGGTTTTCCAATGGTCACCACAAAAAAATTACATTTAAAATCGATAGTATATGAACTTTTGTGGTTTATCAAAGGAGATACCAATATTGATTATTTGCAAGAAAATGGTGTGCGAATTTGGAATGAATGGGCCGATGAAAAGGGTGATTTAGGCCCTGTTTACGGACATCAATGGCGCAATTGGAATTCTGATGATATTGATCAATTGCAAGAGGTTATCGATACCTTAAAAAGCAATCCAAATAGTAGAAGAATGCTCGTGTCTGCATGGAATCCTAGTGTTTTGCCAGATACCCGAGTTTCATTTTCAGAAAACGTAGCCAATGGCAAAGCAGCATTACCTCCTTGTCATGCTTTTTTTCAATTTTATGTGGCCGATGGAAAACTGTCTTGCCAATTGTACCAAAGAAGTGCTGATATTTTCTTAGGTGTTCCTTTTAATATAGCCAGCTATGCCTTGTTTACGATGATGATGGCGCAGGTTTGTGGTTATGAAGTAGGAGAGTTCATTCATACCTTTGGAGATGCTCATATTTACAACAATCATATTGAACAGTTAGAGTTGCAGTTGTCAAGAGATGTACGTCCATTACCGACGATGAAAATCAACCCTGAAATTACCAGTATTTTTGATTTTAAATTTGAGGATTTTGAGTTGATTAACTACGATCCACACCCTCATATAAAAGGGAAGGTTGCCGTTTAAAATTTAAGTATGAAAGTGTTGTTTTTTTTCTTTGTCTTTGGAGTTTATTGTGCCTTTGGTCAAGAAAAAGATACAACAAAAATATACATACTATCAGAAGTTGATGTAGCACCTTTGTTTCCAAAGCTAAGGATAATTGATTCTTTAACAAGTAAACAAAACTTTGAAAAAAACCTGAGATATCAGGTATTGAAAAATATTGAAATTGTTACAAATAATCATATTCTCAACAAAGTGTTTGTAGAATTTCTAATAAAAAAAGACGGAAATATAGAAGTATTAAGAGTTAGAGGAGGAAGTAAAGCGGTAAAAGAATCTGCCATTCGAGCTGTTGAAAGAATAGAAAAAATAATTCCAGCTAAAAAAGATTCTCAACCAGTAACCATGCGATCTTTTATTCCGATTACTTTTAAGCCTGTAATTATTTTTGAGTTTAAAAAAGAGTATGAATAAAACCATAATTATAGCGGCTATTGCAAATAACAATGCACTTGGGAAGGACAACGATTTAATTTGGCATTTGCCAGCCGATTTGCAGCGATTTAAGAAGGTGACCTCTGGTCATCATATTATCATGGGTAGAAACACCTTTGAGTCTATCGGTAAGCCCTTACCGAATAGAACCTCTGTCATTATCACCAGAAACAAAGATTATGTAGTGCCTGGTTGTATTGTTGTTCATAGTATAGGTGAAGCCCTTGAAGTTGCCAAAGCAGACAGTCTTGTTTTTATCATTGGTGGTGCTCAAATTTATAAGGAGGCCATGGCCACAAATTTGGTTGATCAATTAGACATTACAAGAGTTCATGGACAGTTTGATGCCGATGCATTTTTTCCCGAAATTTCAAGCTCTAAATGGAAAGAGGTGTCAAGAGAGAATTTTTCAGCGGATGAAAAAAACCCACATGATTACAGTTTTATAAGGTATCAAAAGCTAGTTTAAGGTCATCCTATATTTTTGCTCTGCAAATTTAAAATACCAAAACAGTTTGTAGTTTACCTCTAAGCCATAATTAATGTTTGAATCGTATTCTATGATATTTTCATAAATGCTGGCATTGTATCTTAATGGATTTCTAGCTCTATTATTCCATTCTAGGACATAGAATTTATTTTTGGTTTCCAGATAGTTTTGTGAATGATAGGTCATGGGTCTGGCAATGGTTTTTAAATAGGTGGTAAATCCAGGGTCTATAATAATAATTTGATACTCTAAACTATCATTGGCAATAACCACAGGTTCTTCCTTGGTACTATTACTTTTCTTTTGAGCATAAGAACCACAGCTAAGCATTAATAGGCTGCCGAAACCTATAAATAAATATATTTTTAGTGTATTCATAATCAGTAATTTACTAAGTGAATATCCAAAAAATAATCGACAAAACGTTGATTTATTCGAGTTTTAACATTAATTTTCAAAACCTAAAAAAAAATATCATGCATAAAATTTTAGTACTATTTGCTTTTGCAATTTTTGCAATTTCTTGTCAACAAGCTAAAGAACAAACAAATAACTATGAAGTCTTGAGCGAAAGAGATCGAGCGGTCCTTCGAGATGAACTAATTAAAGATCGATTTGACAATTTACTTCCAAAACTTATGGATGAGACCGGAATTGATATGTGGGTTGTTATTTCTAGAGAATACAATGAAGACCCAGTCATAAAAACCATGTTGCCATCAGAATGGTTAAATGCAAGACGAAGAACCATTTTGGTTTTTTATAGAGATGTCAAAGCAAACACTACAGAGCGTTTGGCAGTTGCTCGTTATAATGTTGGAGCAAATATTCAATCTGCTTGGGATAAGGAAAAGGAACCCGACCAATGGGGGGCTCTCAATCGTATTATTGAAGAGCGAAATCCATCGAAGATAGGAATCAATAGTTCTACGTATTTTGCCTTGGCCGACGGTTTGGTAAAAACTGATTATGATGAATTCGCAGAGAATTTGTCTACTGCCAATCGAAATAAATTGGTGTCTGCAGAAAAGCTTGCTATTGCCTGGATTGAAACTCGCACTGAGAAAGAGATGAAGTTGTATGAAAACTTAGTTAAAATAACCCATGACATCATTGATGAAGCCTTTAGCTCTAAAGTTATTGTTCCGGGAAAAACAACCACAGAAGATGTGGTTTGGTGGATGCGCCAGAAAGTTACAGACTTAGGTTTGGATACTTGGTTTCATCCAACAATTGATATTCAAAGAAATAAAGAGCCACTGCAGTCACATATTGTGTCTTTTAGTAAAGGTCAAAATGAGCAGGTCATTATGCCTCAAGACTTACTGCATTGTGATTTTGGGATTAGCTATCTGGGTTTAAACACCGACTGTCAACAGCATGGTTATGTGCTTGGAAAAGATGAAGTAGAGGTGCCAACGTTTTTAGCGGATGCTTTTGCAAAAGGAAATCGATTGCAAGACATTTTAACTAGCACAATGCAAACGGGAAAAACAGGAAATGAAATTCTTTTGGCCTCGCTAGAAAAAGCAAAAAAAGAGGGATTGCGCCCATCTATTTATTCACATCCCTTAGGTAATTTTGGACATAGTGCAGGGACCACCATTGGGATGTGGGAT
>CBFHUV010000085.1:0-8748 GCA_965659055.1 Polaribacter sp. | reverse complement strand
ATTTTTTCCAATCTGAACAGCAAGTTCACGAGTTGGAGATAAAATAATTGCTTGAGTATCTTTGCTGTTTGCGTCGATTTGTTGCAAAATAGGCAAACTGAAGGCAGCTGTTTTACCAGTACCTGTTTGAGCAAATGCTTTTAAATCTTGTGTAGATGCAATTACTTGTGGAATTGCTTTTTCTTGAATTACTGTAGGACTTTCATATCCCAAATCTGTCAAGGCTTTGGTAATTTCTACCTGAAGCCCCAACTCTATAAATGTTGACATTCTGTGAATTAATGTGAATTCACAGACGCCAGTATCTGTAAACTCGGTTTATATATTTCGCAATAGATTTTAATACGTATGAACTGGGTATTAGCAATCTAGGTTTTCAAAACTACGTTTAGTTTGAAGAGTGCAAAGGTACGATAAATATAATAGAATCTTAAAGAAATTAGTTTTTTTCTAATTCCTCAATCTGCTTGCTAATTATTGCCTTGTGAAAAGAGGCAAAACTATTAAAGATAACCCCTTTTCTGTTAATAAGTAATGTACGAGGTAATTTACTAGTTAAAAACTCATTAGCGCTACTTTCTTTATCTAAATAAAATTGATTTTTAATGTCAAAGCCTTTGGTGTGGTGCTCATTAATTAAATCTGTTTTTACCGAAATAAAATAGATATTTGGGTGTTTTTTAGATAAAAACTCCATTCGGGCAACCAATGATCGATTGCTATAGTAGCGAGGATTCCAAAAGAAGAGTACGGTATTTTTGTTTCTTGTAAGCTTTTGAATGCTTTGCTTGGTCTTGTTATAATCAACAACATAAAAATCTGGAAGTTTTTGTTCTTCATGGAGATTTTTAATATCATTTAATAGGCGTTGAATTTGTTTTTTATCTTCTATGTTCGAACTCAACTTAAAAAAGTCATAAAAAGCATCTTTATTGATACTTCCAGTAGAATTTTCGACAAAATAACTCATGAGAACTTGACGTAATAAAGTATTTCTGAATTCTTCTAAATCAGTACTATTGTTAACAGATGCTAATAGTTCAGTTATGAAAAGATCTTCGTTGTCATCACTAACTCCCTTAGAAAAAACATTATTATAAATTCTGTATATGGCATAATCGTTATAAGTTCTTAAACTTACAAGAGCAGGGTCACTCAGATTTATATTTGATCGGTAACTATAGAAGCCAGGAGTTACTTTTGGAAATTCTTTGGTGCCTGTTCTCTTTCGATGAGCCTCCGGATAATATTCAAATCGATTGTAAATTGGATATTTAGCAAAAACATCTAACAAATTTAAATAGGCCATTGGAATTTCAGGATGCGCTTTTTTGAAAAGGCTAATTTTCTCTTGTTTTCTAGACAAGATTGAATCCATTTTGCTTTTAAAAATATCCGGCTGTAAAGCGTAAAATGATGAAAAGGCATAATTTTTTCGATCTCTTTCTGTTTCTAGAAAAAAGTCAACCAATAAATTGTTCTTTTCTCCACCAATACCGTCAAAGACCAATGACTCATCAAAATCCCAAGTATTTAAACGCAGCGAAATACTGTCATTTGACTGAATATATACAAATTGGTTTTCGCTTCCGTGAAAAAAGGAGTAAAAGCCTTCTTTAAAATTTTCATAAGTACCTATAAAAGTGCTATTGGCGTCCAACACCAAACTATCTATAAGTTTATCTTGATCAAACAACAAGACATAGTTGCTTTTTGGATTGATAATTTTACCTCCAAAATAGGTTGTTGTCTTTTCTTTTGAAAACTGACAGCTACCAAAGAGAAACAAGACACTTAAAAAAAATAAATATTTAAAATAATTTGTCATGGATTCAGATGAAATCTAAACGCAAAAATAGGTATTCAAAGCGGATCACTTTGTTAATTGCATGTTAAAAAAAATGTTCAATTTTCGCTAAAATATATAAAATTTTCTAATTTTAAATTACCCAGTTTTAGTGGATACGGGCTTTCAAATTACTAAGAATAAAAGCGCTAAAGTCTTAAGAACTCCATATAATTTTCTATTTTTGCAAAAAATTTAAATACTACAGGATGTTATCAGTTTCTAATTTATCAGTACAATTTGGAAAAAGAGTGTTGTTCGATGATGTAAATACCAAGTTCGTTCAAGGTAATTGTTATGGAATCATTGGGGCAAATGGAGCAGGAAAATCTACATTTTTGAAGATTTTGTCAGGAGAGCAGGATCCAACTTCGGGTCAGGTTCATCTTGAGAAGGGAAAAAGAATGTCTGTATTGTCTCAGAATCACTTTGCTTTTGATGAAATTCCGGTATTAGATGCTGTAATTTCTGGAAATAAGGAATTGTCTGCCATCAAAAAGGAGATGGATGCATTATATGCGGATTACACCGATGAAAATGCAGATAAAATTGGAGAATTGCAATTGGCATTCGACGAAATGAATGGATGGAATGCAGAATCGGATGCAGCTACCTTATTATCCAATTTAGGTATCTCGGAGGAGCATCACTATACCTTAATGAAAGATTTGGATGGAAAGCAAAAGGTACGTGTGTTATTGGCACAGGCCTTATTCGGAAATCCTGATGTATTAATTATGGATGAGCCTACAAATGACTTGGATTTTGAGACAATTTCTTGGTTGGAGAATTTTTTGGCGAACTATGATAATACAGTAATTGTTGTATCGCATGACCGTCATTTTTTGGATTCGGTTTGTACACATATTTCTGATATTGATTTTGGAAAAATTAATCATTATTCTGGAAACTATACCTTTTGGTATGAATCTAGTCAGTTAGCTGCAAAACAGAGAGCTCAACAAAATAAAAAAGCAGAAGATAAGAAGAAAGAATTGGAAGAATTTATTAGACGTTTTTCTGCGAATGTTGCTAAATCGAAACAAGCGACATCCCGTAAAAAGATGATTGAAAAGTTAAATGTAGATGATATCAAACCATCGAGCAGAAGGTATCCGGCTATTATTTTTGAGAGAGAAAGAGAGGCAGGTGATCAGATTTTGAATATACAAGGACTTTCAAAAAGTTTCGAAGGAGAAGTATTATTTAGCAATGTCGATTTGAATTTAAGTAAGGGAGATAAAGTGGCTGTGATTTCTAAAAATTCTAGGGCTGTTACGGCCTTTTATGAAATTTTGAATGACAACTTAAAGGCAGATTCAGGTAGCTTTCAATGGGGGGTAACAACCAACCAATCCTATTTACCTTTAGAGAATGCTCATTTCTTTAAAAATTCAGAACTGAATTTAGTAGATTGGTTGCGTCAATACGCTAAAACAGAAGAAGAAAGAGAAGAAGTACACTTGAGAGGCTTTTTAGGGAAAATGATTTTTAGTGGAGAAGAGGCCTTAAAAAAATGTAATGTACTGTCAGGAGGAGAGAAGGTTCGATGTATGTTGTCTCGAATGATGATGACCAGAGCAAATATTTTGCAATTGGATGAGCCAACAAACCATTTAGATTTAGAATCTATCCAAGCACTCAACAACTCTTTAATTAACTTTAAAGGAACGGTTTTGTTCAGTACTCATGATCATGAGTTTGCTCAGACGGTTGCGAATAGAATTGTTGAGATTACACCGAAAGGAGTGATAGATCGTTATTCTACTTTTGATGATTATTTGAGTGATCCAAAAATTAAAGAATTGCGTCAAAAAATGTATGAATAAAAAAAAGGGAGCTTTTAGCTCCCTTTTTTGTTAGCCATTTTTAATCAGTGGACTAATGATTTTTACGTCACTGAAGGATATTGCGCCTCTAATAATTCCATCTATAGTTGTTTTTAAAGCTTCAATAAGCTGCATTTTTAACTGGGATTTATGATAGAGTAAACTAATTTCTCTTGCAGGTTGAGGGGCTTTAAATTCTCTTAAAAACTCCTTGTCTTTTTCACTTAAATCTAGGGTTTGAAGATATGGGATCAGAGTCATCCCAAATCCTTCTTTAGACAATTTAATTAAAGTGTCAAAGCTGCCACTTTGCAATTGAAAATGAAAATTGGTATCTGATTTATTCGATTTGCATAAGTTTAGCACACTGTCCTTAAAGCAATGTCCATCTTCAAGTAGCAAAATTTCATCCAATTCTAGATCGTCAACCTCAAGAAAGTTTTGTTTAAATAATCGATGCCCTTTAGGAATCAAACCCACAAAAGGTTCATAATACAAAGGCCGTTCTTTAATTGCTTCGTTTCCCAAAGGAGTTGCGGCGATGGCCGCATCAATATGTCCATCAGTTAACTTACGCACAATATCCTCTGTGGTTAACTCTTCGATGATTAGTTTTACTTTTGGATATTTCTTTGTGAAATTATTCAAAAACATGGGTAATAAAGTAGGCATCACCGTTGGGATAATTCCTAATTTAAACTCACCCCCTATATATCCTTTTTGCTGATGCACAATATCTGTAATTCTATTGCTTTCATCGACAATAATTTTAGCTTGTTCTACGATTTTCCTTCCGACTTCAGTTAATTCAATGGGTTTTGTTGCTCTGTTAAAAATTTTGGCACCTAATTCTTCTTCAAGCTTTTGAATTTGCATACTTAAAGTAGGTTGGGTCACAAAACTGTGCTCTGCAGCAATGGTGAAATTTTGGTATTCAGCCACAGATAAAACATATTTTAATTGGGTAATTGTCATTTTGTATAAGAAATTTTGATAAAGATATTAAAACTATCAATTATGTTTATGAATTTGGCTGTTAAAATTTTATGAACTTTATATCCATTAATAATTTACAAAATGACAAAGAGCATGGTATTAGGACTGGATAAACAGAAAACGGATAATTTAATCATTGAGTTGAATACATTGTTAGCGAATTTTCAGGTGTATTATCAAAACACTAGAGGATTACATTGGAATATTAAAGGAAAGAAATTTTTTGAATTGCATGTTAAATTTGAAGAATTGTACACAGATTCTCAATTAAAAATTGATATGATCGCTGAGCGAATTCTTACCTTAAACGGAACTCCGTTGCACACATTTAATGAATATGTCGAATTGGCATCTGTTCCTGTAGGAAAGAATATTTCTAAAGATGAAGAAGCCGTTATGTTGGTAGTGAGCTCCCTTGCAGAATTATTGAAAATTGAAAGAACTATTTTAGCATTGTCAGCAGAAGCAAATGATGAAGGAACAAATTCTATGATGAGTGATTTTATTGTTGAACAAGAAAAAACTGTATGGATGATGAATGCTTGGTTAAGTTAAAAAGTTTGTTTTTAGAATAAAAAAAGGGTCTGCTTGTCGCAGACCCTTTTTTATTTTTGAAAAATTTTAGCTCCAAAAATCTCTTTTCTTATTTAACTCTTCTTCTTGTTTGGCATATTCCTCTACAGATATCACCTTGAGAAAGGATGGATGCTGCTCTATGGCATATTCAATTTTTGTTACGATATCTGCAATTTCTTCGTTTTCATAATCAATTTCCAAAGGTGGTTTTATGACCATAGATTGCAAAACGTTTCTCTTTTTAATTACCAAGCCTTTTTTGTCAAAAGAGCGTCTAAACCCGTCAATAACAATAGGAATTACAATCGGTTTATGTTTTTTAATAATATGTGCAGTACCTCTTCTAATTGGTTTAAACGGGGTGGTTGTTCCTTGTGGAAATGTTATAACCCAGCCATCATTTAAGGCTTTTCCAATATTGGAAACATCTGACATTTTTACTTGGCGATTCACGTTTTTTCCTTCGCTTCTCCAAGTTCTATCAATTGATACAGAGCCTGCATAGGCAAATATTTTTGGCAGAAGACCTGCTCTCATAGTTTCTCCAGCAGCAACAAAGTAGATGTTCAGTTTTGGGTTCCAGATATATCCAATGTTTTTTATATTATCTACTCGACCACTTAGGGCTGCATTAAAAACATGGAACATAGCAGCGACATCTGCAAAGTAGGTTTGATGATTGGATATAAACAACACATTTCTGTCCGGCAAATCCCTTAAAATTTCAGATCCTTCTATTTGTAAATTGTTGAAACGTCTATATCTTCCATGAGAAATAATTCCAAATATGCGAATCATCCATTTTTTTAAAAATAGAATATGGCCAAAAGGATTTCTTTTAAATAAGGGCATTCGTTTGGTTTGGTTAGTTTACTAAGAGCAAAAATACGAAACTAATACAGAATAGTTACTATTTTAATAATTCTTTAATCTCACTTAATATCATGGCCGTAGCCCCCCAAACAATATGATTGTTGAATTTATAACAAGGAACATCAATATTTGTTGCATATGAGGTTGTAATATTAATTGAACTTAAGTTGTTTCCGTCCAAAAGTTCACTTACAGGAATCGCTAAGGTTTTGGCAACTTCATAATTAGTTATCAATTTTGGTTCTTCATTGGTATACCCTAAAAAAGGGGTTGCTAAAAAATTACTAGGAGGGATAAAAACATCGGTCAACTCTCTTAGCACCGTAATTTTATTTTTTGGAACCCCAATTTCCTCATAAGTTTCTCGCAACGCAGTTTCTCTTAAATTAATATCCTTTGGGTCAATTTTGCCTCCTGGAAAGCTAATTTGTGCAGAGTGAGTCCCTTTATACGTTGCTCTTTCGGTTAATAAAAAACAAGTTTCATTATTGTTTGATGGGTAAAACAAGGCTAAAACTGCTGCTTTTTTCGGATTGCTAGCCTTGATCTTATCTGCATCGTATTTTAATCTCATTTTTGGAGCCAAACGAAACTGGGCATCTAAACCACCTAAATTTGCTTCAAGGATGTGCAGTTTTTTATTTAAGAACTCTGAGAAATCCATGAGGAAATTATTTATTTTTGAAAAAGGGAGCGAATCCTATCTTTTTTAGCATTTTTATAACAAAATCCAAGAAAAAATTAAATTGCCCAAAGAGCCAACCATAAAAAAGAATTAAAATCTGATAGAAGGGAAAAATTAAAAGTATCCTCAGAGGTCTATAAATCCATGGGTTAGTATTTTCTTGATACAGACCTAGAAAATCTAAAATAGGCTTAGCAATAATTAAAGAAGAATAGCCCGTAATTGAAAATACAAACAAAATAACAAAAAGTTGTTTGTTTGATTCTAAACCCCATCGCTGTTTTAATTTTTCCATAGATGACTAAATGACTACAAAAATACAATATGAAATGCGCATTCAAAAGTTTCGTGTAAAAGAAATCAAAAAAAATAAAGTTCCCCAATTCTTCGTGCTGTTTTTGAATTTTTTTTTACCTTTCAAGCTGTTAACTACAAAAAAACTTAATGAAGAAATTAGCTTTACACTGGAGAATTTTATTGGGTATGTTGTTAGGAGTTGTTTTTGCTCTTATAATGACCAACTTTGATTTTGGAAAAGATTTTATTAAAGATTGGATCAAACCTTTCGGAACTATTTTTATCAATTCTCTGAAACTGATAGCCATCCCGTTAATTCTTGCAGCACTTATTAAAGGTGTTTCTGATTTAAAAGATATTTCAAAGCTCTCGAAAATGGGAGGTAGAACCATTGGTATTTATATTATTACGACGGTGATAGCAGTTTCTATTGGTTTGATTTTGGTGAATATTGTCAATCCTGGAAAGCAAATTTCTGAATCTACCAGAACTGAATTGGTAGATAGTTATAGCACAGATACTACGAAATACAAAGATGAGGCGGCCAAACAAAAAGAAAGCGGTCCTCTACAAGCCTTGGAAGATTTAGTTCCTGAAAATATTTTTGCTGCGGCAACAAGTAATAGAAATATGTTGCAAGTGATTTTCTTTTCTATTTTTTTCGGAATAGGATTAATTCTAATTCCAGAAGAAAAAAGTGAGATTGTTAAGAAGTTTTTTGATGGCTTTAATGAGGTGATCTTGAAAATGGTCGATTTAATTATGTTGGCAGCACCTTATGGTGTTTTTGCTTTATTGGCAGCCTTAGTGGTAGAATCGCCAAGTTTGGATTTGTTTAAAGCATTAGCTTGGTATGCCTTTACAGTAATATTTGGCTTGCTATTGATGATTATTATATACAATGTTTTGGTTTTTGTATTTACGAAAAAGAAACCTTCTTTTTTTATGAAAGGAATTTCACCAGCCCAATTATTGGCATTTTCTACAAGTTCCAGTGCAGCTACTCTCCCTGTTACAATGGAAAGAGTTACTGAGCATTTGGGAGTAGAAGAAGAGGTTGCTAGTTTTGTGCTTCCTATTGGAGCTACCATTAATATGGATGGAACTAGTTTATATCAGGCTGTGGCGGCTGTATTTATTGCCCAAGCTTTTGGTATGGAACTAGACTTTGCAACCCAATTAGGGATTATAGCAACTGCCACCTTAGCTTCTATAGGTTCTGCTGCGGTTCCTGGAGCTGGAATGGTTATGTTAGTAGGAGTATTAGGATATGCTGGAATTCCAGAAGCAGGTCTTGCATTGATTTTTGCAGTAGACAGACCTCTTGATATGTGTAGAACAGTTGTCAATGTAACCGGAGATGCTGCAGTTTCTATGTTGGTTGCAAAATCTGTTGGAAAATTAGGCGACCCACATGTACAGAATTGGGACGATAATTACAAAGAAGTAAAATAAATAAGATCGAACTAACTTTATCTATTATGAATATTTGTTTTTTAATGTATCCTTGGGAAAAAATTGAACCGGATACCGATAGCACATTGACACTAATTCATGAATGTGTAAAGAGAGGTCATACGGTAGCAATAGCAACCCCTTCTAATTTAACAATTCGGCAAAGCATCGCCTATGGCTTTTGTAAAATA
>CBFHUV010000084.1:0-9479 GCA_965659055.1 Polaribacter sp. | reverse complement strand
ACAAAATCACAGCAAACCTGCGTGTTCAAGCCTTTAGAACAGCATTTTTCACCATAAATTATAGACGTCTTGGGGGTAGAACAGCTAGGTATTATGATACAAATCTTTTTAAAACTGTAGAAAAAGACTTGCCAAGGTATCAAGTTTTTGATTTTAGTATAAATTATACTCCTTTCAATACGAATTTAACTTTATTCGCTAATCTTAGTAACGTATTTAACGAGGATTATGAAGAAACTATTGGTTTTAGCACTAGAGGAAGAAATTATTCCCTTGGCTTGCGGTTTCAATTTTAGTTGACACTTTAAAATTTAGAACCCACATAAACCTTTATGTGGGTTTTTTATTGAAATCAAATTTTTCTTTTGCAGAAGTTTAAGGTAAAATGTCAATAACTTTTATTGTCAAACTCGATAGGGTATAGTATTTTTGAAGCACTTTTAAAAACTACTCATTGGCAGATTATTTAAGCTCCTTAAATCCCGCACAAAAAGATGCAGTTCTGCAAAAAGATGGTCCTATGATCATTATTGCGGGCGCTGGTTCTGGTAAAACACGTGTTTTAACCTACCGAATTGCCTATTTGATGCAACAAGGAGTAGATCCTTTTAACATTTTGTCTTTGACCTTTACCAATAAGGCAGCAAGAGAAATGAAAGAAAGAATCGCTGCTGTAGTAGGGCAAAGTGAGGCAAAGAATTTATGGATGGGTACCTTTCACTCTGTTTTTGCAAGGATATTGCGTTCAGAGGCAGATCGTCTGGGGTTTCCTTCTAATTTCACAATTTATGACACTCAAGATTCAGTACGACTCATTTCGGCAATTATAAAAGAGATGAATTTGGACAAGGATCGATACAAACCCAAACAGGTCTTAGGAAGGATTTCATCGCTTAAAAATAGTTTAATTACTGTTCGTGCTTATGTGAACAATCCAGAACTTATTGAAGCAGATTTACATGCAAGTAGGCCACGTTTGGGGGATATTTATAAGGAATATGTTGCTCGATGCTTTAAATCAGGAGCCATGGATTTTGATGATTTATTGTTGCGGACCAACGAAATTTTATCTCGGTTTCCAGATGTCTTGGCGAAATACCAAGACCGTTTTAAATATATAATGGTTGATGAGTATCAAGATACCAACCACTCACAATATCTTATTGTAAGGGCACTTGCCGATCGTTTTCAAAATATTTGTGTAGTAGGTGATGACTCTCAAAGTATCTACAGTTTTAGAGGTGCTAACATCAATAATATTTTAAACTTTCAGAAGGATTATCCAGAGGTAAAAACCTTTAAGTTAGAGCAAAATTATCGCTCTACCAGCAATATTGTCGAAGCAGCCAATTCTGTGATTGAAAAAAACAAAACCCGCTTAGATAAAGAAATTTGGACCTCTAATGACCAAGGAGAGCCCATTAAAGTGATGCGAACCATTTCTGATGGTGAGGAGGGTCGCTTTGTTGCACAATCGATTTGGGAAAACATGATGAATGAGCAATTGACTGCCAATGCATTTGCGGTTTTATACAGAACTAACTCACAGTCAAGGGCTCTCGAAGATGCTTTACGCAAGAAAAACATTCAGTATAAGATATACGGAGGAATCTCTTTTTATCAACGACAAGAAATTAAAACCACACTTTCATATTTACGCTTGTTGATTAATCCAAATGATGAAGAAGCCTTAATTAGGGTTGTTAATTATCCTGCAAGAGGTATTGGAGCAACCACGATTGACAAGTTAACTATAGCGGCCAATCATTATAAAAAATCTATTTTTGAACTCCTAACTCATCTTGATAAAGTTGATTTAAAAATCAATGCTGGAACCAAGAATAAGCTACAAGATTTTGTCAATATGATTTTGCGTTTTCAAATAGATGCGAAAACTAAAAATGCCTACGAAATCGCCGATCTTGTGGTTAAACAAGTTCAAATTATAAAAGAGCTTCAAAAAGACGGTACTCCTGAAGGGGTTAGTAGGGTAGAGAATGTTCAAGAACTTTTAAACGGGATCAAAGATTTTATAACTGATAAAATTGAAACTGGAGAAGATGCATCTTTAACTGCTTTTTTAGAAGATGTGGCTCTAGCTACAGATTTTGATTCTGAGAAAAAAGATGAAAGCCCAAGAGTATCGCTAATGAGCATTCATCAGTCAAAAGGTTTGGAATATCCTTATGTTTATATTGTCGGTTTGGAAGAAAATTTATTCCCTTCGGGTATGAGTATGAATACCCGAAGTGAACTAGAAGAAGAACGCAGACTTTTTTATGTAGCCCTTACTAGAGCAGAAAAAGGCGCTTATTTAACTTATGCACAAACGCGTTATCGTTGGGGAAAATTGACTGATGCGGAACCAAGTCGATTTTTAGAAGAGATTGATGAGCGGTTTTTAGAATATTTAACGCCTAGTAGTTCTCAAGTTAGTACCAATAGATTTGTAGATAGTTCACTGTTTGATACCGCCCCAAAAACCATTCGTTTTCAAAAACCCATTCAAAGACAACGAATGGAATTTAAAGCCAAAAAAGAACCTTCAATTATACCACCAAGTAAACTTAAAAAGATACCGACAAGCAATGAAGGTGCATCGAATTTATTTGACGATGCCATTCGAGTGGGATCGTTGGTAGAACATAATCGTTTTGGTGCAGGAGAAATCTTGAGTATGGAAGGGTCTGGACCTAATAAAAAGGCTGAAATTAAGTTCGGTACGGTAGGTGTAAAAAAATTATTACTTCAATTTGCCAAATTAAAAGTGATTGGATAGAACTTTTGTTTTTAAGTTTTGGTGACTAAAAATAAATACTTAATTTGCAGGAATTATTTAGCTTAAATAATTATTACGGGTCTAGCGCAGTTCAGACCTATTTTTAGAGAACTCGACTGCGCTCGAGAGCAAGAAAAACAAAGACTTCACACAAGAAAAACATGGAATTTGATTTAGAATACAACTCCGAAAGAACCTTAATGATTATTCCAGAATACGGAAGACATATACAAAAATTAGTAGACCATTGCCTAGGCTTGGAAACCAAAGAAGAACGAAACGTTATGGCAAAGGCCATTGTGGATGTTATGGGTAATCTCCAGCCTCACTTAAGAGATGTGCCAGATTTTAAGCACAAACTGTGGGATCAGTTGTTTATTATGTCTGATTTTAATTTGGATGCAGATTCTCCTTATGACAAACCATCAAAAGAAGAATTGCAAGAGAAACCAGAAACTTTGGCCTATCCTAAATCTGCTTCCAGATACCGTTATTATGGAAATAACATTCAGACCATGATCGATGTTGCATTAACGTGGGAAAAAGACGAGAAAAGAGAAGCCTTAGAATTCGCAATTGCAAATCACATGAAAAAATGTTATTTAAATTGGAATAAAGATACGGTAGATGACGAAGTAATTTTTAAACATTTGTTAGAATTGTCTGACGGAAGAATTGATTTAACAGGCACTTCAGATGTTCTTTCGGATAGCAAAAATCTTTTGAAAAAAAGAACAACCCAGCAGGGAGGTGGTAACAAAAACAATAAAACGAGTAACTTCAAATCACATAAAGGCAATAATAACAAAAAAAAATAATTGCTATGGCATCATTTAAAATTGAAGGAGGTCACAAATTAAGTGGCAGTATTGTTCCGCAAGGAGCTAAAAATGAGGCTCTTCAAATTATTTGTGCAGTTTTACTTACCGATGAAAAAGTAAGCATTCATAACATTCCAAACATCATTGATGTTAACAAGTTGATTTTTATCCTTGGAGAGTTGGGAGTTAAAATTGAAAAAACTGCAAAAAACTCATACACTTTTCAAGCAGATAAACTTAATTTAAAATATCTTGAATCTGAAAATTTTAAAAGGGATGGAAGCTCGTTACGAGGTTCAATTATGATTGTTGGTCCCTTATTAGCTCGCTTTGGCAAAGGATACATCCCTAGACCTGGTGGTGATAAAATAGGGCGAAGACGATTGGATACCCATTTTGAAGGGTTTATTAGATTAGGAGCTACCTTTCGCTATAATAAAGAAGAATCTTTTTACGGAGTTGAAGCCAAAGAACTTTTTGGAACGGACATGCTTTTAGATGAAGCTTCAGTTACAGGTACGGCAAATATTTTAATGGCTGCTGTTTTAGCAACTGGAACAACAACCATTTATAACGCAGCTTGTGAGCCATATATTCAGCAATTGTCAAAAATGTTGAATGCAATGGGGGCAAAAATTACAGGAGTTGGTTCTAATCTATTACGTATAGAAGGAGTTAAATCTCTTAAAGGCTGTGAACATCGGGTTTTACCAGATATGATTGAAATTGGAAGTTGGATTGGAATGGCTGCCATGACTCGATCGGCTTTAACCATTAAAGATGTAAGTTGGAAAGACTTAGGTCAAATTCCAAATGTTTTTAGAAAGTTGGGCATTAAATTAGAAAAGCACGGGGATGATATATTTATCCCAGAGCAAGATAGTTATGAAATTCAAAATTATATAGATGGTTCTGTATTGACCATTTCAGATGCTCCATGGCCGGGTTTTACTCCAGATTTATTAAGTATAGTATTGGTGGTAGCAACTCAAGCAAAAGGTACTGTTTTAATTCATCAAAAAATGTTTGAAAGTCGTCTGTTTTTTGTTGATAAACTTATTGACATGGGGGCAAAGGTGATCTTATGTGATCCGCATAGAGCGACCGTAATTGGTCAAGATTTTGAATCCTTATTAAAGGCGACAAATATGACTTCTCCTGACATTAGAGCTGGAGTTTCCTTATTAATTGCTGCCCTTTCCGCAAAAGGAACAAGTATTATCAATAATATAGAGCAAATTGACAGAGGTTATGAAGATATTGATCAGCGTTTAAGGGCTATTGGAGCGAAAATTGAACGGTTTGAAATTTAGTTTTTAGAATCATAAATAAGAATAGTGTCAAGTTGGCACTATTTTTTTATTGGCAACATTTTTGCCAATAGCTAGCTTATAATTTTAATGTTTACATCAAATGAGTAAAGAAGAACAGTTACACGAAGAAGAAATCAACAAGGTTGAGAACGAAGCAAAAACAGAAGAAAATCAAGAAATTATAAAGGAAGAACCGACAGCAGAAGAGCTAATTCAGGCTGAAAAGGACAAATATCTACGTTTGTTTGCAGAGTTTGAAAACTATAAAAAAAGGACTTCTAAAGAGCGAATAGAATTGTTTAAAACAGCAGGTCAAGAGTTAATGACAACATTGCTGCCGATTTTAGATGATTTTGACAGAGGTTTGGCAGAAATAAAAAAAGCAAAAGACAAGGAGTTACTTAAAGGAATGACTTTGATTAACGATAAATTGAAAAAAGTTCTTGAGCAAAAAGGATTGAATATGATGAAAGTTGAGGCGGGCGATCACTTTAATGCCGATGTTCATGAGGCGATTACTCAAATTCCAGCTCCATCTGATGAATTAAAAGGAAAAATCATTGATGTTCTTGAACATGGATATCAATTAGGAGAAAAAATAATTCGTTACCCTAAAGTAGTTATCGGACAATAATAAATTAACAATGTACAATTACCAGTGATCATTGATTACTGTGAATTGATAATTGAAATAATATGGCAAAGAAAGACTATTATGACATCTTAGAGATAAGCAAATCTGCCAATGAAGCAGAAATTAAAAAGGCGTATCGAAAAATGGCAATTAAATACCATCCAGATAAAAACCCAAATGATGCATCTGCAGAGGCAAAGTTTAAGGAAGCGGCAGAAGCTTATGAAATTTTAAGTGATGCAGATAAAAAAGCGCGTTATGATCAATATGGTCATGCAGCCTTTGAAAACGGTCATGGTGGAGGTGGCTTTGGCGGTGGAGGTATGAACATGGAAGATATTTTTAGCCAGTTCGGTGATATTTTTGGTGGTGGTTTTGGAGGCTTTGGAGGAGGTCAACAGCGACAAGCTCGTGTTAAAGGTAGTAACATGCGAATTCGTGTAAAATTGACCCTTGAAGAAATCGCTAAAGGAGTTGAAAAGAAGGTAAAAGTTCGTAGAAAAGTTCAAGCAGAAGGAGTTACTTATACTACCTGTAGTACGTGTAATGGTGCTGGTCAGGTAACTAGAGTTACCAATACCATCCTTGGAAGAATGCAGACTGCAACAACTTGTCCAACCTGTCAAGGTGCTGGTCAGAGTATCGATAAAAGACCAAGCGGCTCTGATGCTGAAGGTTTAATTGTAAAAGAAGAAACGGTTTCTATTCAAATTCCTGCAGGAGTGACTGAAGGAGTTCAATTAAAAGTCGCAGGTAAAGGAAATGAAGCTCCTGGTAAAAATTCAGTATCAGGTGATTTGTTGGTTTTGATAGAAGAAATTGCTCATGATACTTTAAAAAGAGAAGGGACCAATATCCATTATGACTTATATATTAGTTTATCAGAGGCAGTTTTAGGTGCCAGCAAAGAGGTGGCGACTGTTAATGGAAAAGTGAAGATAAAGATAGATTCAGGAACACAGTCTGGTAAGATTTTAAGGTTAAAAGGTAAGGGCTTACCAAGTATTGAGCGATATGGAAATGGTGATTTTTTAATTCATATTAATGTTTGGACACCTCAACAATTGTCGAAAGAACAAAAAGATTTCTTTGAACAAATGAAAGACGATGAAAACTTTATTCCAAACCCACAAAAATCAGATAAATCCTTTTTTGAGAAAGTGAAAGATATGTTTATGTAACTTTTGTTATCTAAAAATAAAAAAAATAGTATAAATTTGTATGATTATTAGTTTTAACTAATAATTCTTTTTCATAGCAATTTTCCCACTTAAGAAATTAAGTGGGTTTTTTATTTGTACTTTTGCAGGGTAAAAAGCAGGTCAATCTTATCGCTTTATGCTGAACTTATTTCAGCGCCTTTTTTAAAACAGCAATGTTTTTATTCAGGTTCCGAATCAAGTTCGGAATAAAGAGGAAAGTCCGAACACCAAAGAGTAGCATAGCGGATAACATCCGTCCGGCGAAAGCCGAGGACAAGTGCAACAGAAAGCAAGTACAGTTCGGCTGTAGTGAAACCAGGTAAACTCTATGCGGTGCAATGCCACGTATATTGAAGATTGAGAGCTACTCGCTCGATTTCAAGGGGTGGGCAGATTGATTCTAAAAGTAATTTTAGAACTAGATAAATGATAAGACTCTATTTATTTAGAGACAGGATTCGGCTTATAGACCTGCTTCTTTACACTTTTTCAATTTGTTAATTTGGCAATTTTAAATAGTTTTATTTATTATTTTTTGAGTTATATTTAAAATATAATAAATATTTTATCAATACTTCATAATTCATATGAATACGTTGTTTATTTTCTAATTTCACCTAAAAATTGTACTTTTGCTCTACAAAAAATTAAACAATTACGATATATGGCTTTTGATATAGAAATGATTAAAGCGGTTTACTCAAATGTAGTTGAGCGAGTTGATGCAGCTCGAAAAATTACTGGAAAACCATTAACCTTAGCAGAAAAGATTTTATATTCTCATTTATGGGAAGGGAAACCGGCTACAGCATTTGAGCGAGGAAAAGATTATGTGGATTTTGCTCCGGATAGAATTGCTTGTCAAGATGCAACAGCACAAATGGCTTTGTTGCAATTTATGCAAGCTGGTAAAAGTAAAGTTGCTGTTCCAACAACTGTGCATTGTGATCACTTGATTCAAGCTAAAGTTGGCGCTACAGTTGATTTACAATCTGCCTTAAATACCAGTAATGAAGTCTTTAATTTTTTAGAGTCTGTATCAAACAAATACGGTATTGGTTTTTGGAAACCAGGAGCAGGTATCATACATCAAGTTGTTTTAGAAAATTATGCCTTCCCTGGAGGAATGATGATTGGAACAGATTCCCACACCGTAAATGCTGGTGGTTTGGGAATGGTTGCCATTGGAGTAGGTGGAGCTGATGCTGTTGATGTTATGGCAGGAATGGCATGGGAATTGAAATTTCCAAAATTAATCGGTGTTAAATTAACAGGAAAATTAAATGGTTGGACTGCACCAAAAGATGTGATTTTAAGAGTTGCAGATATCCTAACAGTTAAAGGAGGTACTGGGGCGATCGTAGAGTATTTTGGTGAAGGAGCAGAGGCAATGTCTTGCACAGGAAAAGGAACCATTTGTAATATGGGTGCAGAAATTGGAGCGACCACCTCTACCTTTGGTTATGATGTTTCTATGGAGCGTTATTTACGTGCGACAGACAGAAGTGATGTAGCAGATGCTGCCAATCAAGTAAAGGACTATTTAACCGGAGATCCAGCCGTATATGCTAATCCAGAAATGTACTTTGATCAAGTTATAGAAATCAATTTATCAGAATTAAGTCCACTTTTAAATGGACCTTTTACTCCAGATTTATCTACCAAAGTAGGATCTGATATGACTGATAAAGCAACTAAAAATGAATGGCCTATTCAAGTAGAGTGGGGTCTTATAGGTTCTTGTACTAACTCTTCTTATGAAGACTTGTCTAGAGCTGCATCTATAGCTCAGCAAGCCATTGATAAAGGATTAAAAACTAAGGCAGAATTTGGTATTAATCCAGGATCTGAAAAAGTTCGATATACTGCAGAACGAGATGGAATTTTAGGTGTTTTTGAACAATTAGATGCAAAAATATTCACCAATGCTTGTGGACCTTGTATTGGACAATGGGCTCGATACAGTGACCCTTCAAACGCTCCAAAAAACTCAATCATACATTCTTTCAACAGAAACTTTGCAAAAAGAGCTGATGGAAATCCAAATACACATGCTTTCGTCGCTTCACCTGAAATGGTAGCAGCAATTACTATAGCAGGTCGCTTAGACTTTAATCCAATGACTGATTATTTAATCAATGAAAATGGAGAGAAGGTTATGCTAGATGAGCCAACAGGTTGGGAGTTACCTCCAACAGGTTTCGAAGTAAAAGATGATGGGTATTTAGCGCCAGAAGCTGATGGTAGTTCGGTAAACATGAAAGTAGATCCTAGTTCAGATCGTTTGCAATTGTTAGAGCCATTTACACCAATTGGTAGAACTATTACAGGAGCTAAATTGCTAATCAAAGCTTTTGGAAAATGTACAACGGATCATATCTCAATGGCTGGTCCATGGTTGCGCTATAGAGGTCATTTGGACAATATTTCTAACAACTGTTTGATAGGTGCGGTTAATGCTTATAATATGAAAACAAACTTCGTAAAAAGTCAATTAACAGGAGACTATGATGCGGTGCCAAAAACACAAAGATCCTATAAAGCGGCTGGTATCAAAACTATCGTAGTAGGAGATCATAACTATGGAGAAGGGTCTTCTAGAGAGCATGCTGCCATGGAGCCACGTCATTTGGGTGTTGCAGCTGTGCTTGTGAAATCTTTTGCAAGAATCCATGAAACAAATTTAAAGAAACAAGGAATGTTAGGTTTAACCTTTGCCAATGAAGCTGA
>CBFHUV010000083.1:0-9505 GCA_965659055.1 Polaribacter sp. | reverse complement strand
TAAAAATTAACACAATTTAAATGTGATTTATTAGATGTAAATCGTCAGCAAAAAGTGGACTGATTTAAGTCAAAACTAAGAGAGTGTTTTCAAAATCCTTAAATTTGAATTTCTGTTTTATTAACAACACCAATAAAACTACTACTAAATTTTGTGATGCAAGGAATGAATTTTGAAGTACATCCCTAAATTCATGAATTTAGGGATGCTTTTTGTCATAAATGTACCAAACCAATTTACTTTAAATCTGTATCGAAATTCTCAATCGCTTTGATAATTAATTTTACAGCATTTACATAAAACTCTTGATTGATGTTCTCAAAAGTATCGGTGTCTTTGTGATAATCCTTATGGTCTTCTACACCAAAATAGATAAAAGGAATTTTTTGATTATGAAAGATTCTATGATCAGAAGATCCTGTCCAATCATCCAAGGTTTTGTTCTTTGGATCATCATGCCCAAAAAGCAAGGATATAGGAGTTTCGATGCCTTCTAATGATTTTTTTAACTGTGGGTAATGATATAAGCCAGAAGCATAAATTTCTTTGTCGCTATGTGCAATCATGTCCATGTTTACATTCAAAACCACTTTGCTTAAGTCTGTTGGAAAGTTTTTCACCAAATAGTCAGCACCTAAGGAGCCAATTTCTTCGGCATCTACCGCTGCAAAAACCAAGGTATGGTTGGGTTGTTTCTTTTTAAAATATGCAGCAATACTTACTAAGGCTGCCGTTCCTGAAGCATCGTCATCGGCCCCATTATAAATCTTACCGTTTCTAATCCCCAAATGGTCTAAATGCCCAGTAATGATAATAATCTGTTCTTTCTTCCCTTTTATCTGCGCAAGTACATTACCTCCTACTACAGTGGTATCAGGCACATTTTTAAAGTCCTTATCTGGATTGGCAATCGGAAACATGCGTTGTCTTCTTCGCTCTTTAAAGGTGTATGGAAATTTTTGAATATAAGCTTCCTCCAAAAAAGGAGCTAGGTCTAGCTTTTTAAATTGTGCGGCAATAAATTCTTGCGCTTTGTAGTTTCCCGGTTTTGAAAAGCCTCTACCTTCATAAGCATCGCTAGATATTTCTTTTAAGTTAGCTAACAATAAGGCTTCATCAATTTCAATGGTTTTTGGGCTTTGGTTGGAACATCCAACAAGACTAATTAGACTTACTAAAAGGGCAAAAGAATACAGCTGTTTCATGATTATAGTTTTATGAGGAACAAGATACGGAATTCATTGAGTTTGTGAAATGAAAAATAAAAACCAAGATGTTGAAAGTAGACTTGTAAAGACTAAAAATCCTTAAAAGCAATCTCAGTGTTCGTTTTATTTGCTATAAATTGCCCCAAAAGGACTTCATCTTTGTTGGAATATGCCACATGCTTTGCCGGAGAAGAACTCTTGTTTAAAAGCATATATTGTTCTAAGACAGATTTTGTTTGTCTTGCAACAGCGGCTCCAGAATCAATGATATGAACCTTTGGTCCTAAGATGGCTTTTATTTGAGGAATCAAATAGGGGTAATGGGTACAGCCCAAAACCAACTCATCTACCTGATGGCTTATAAAAGGAGCTAGGTGTTGTTGCAAGAGTTGGGTCATTTCCAAAGAATATAATTGCCCATTTTCTATGAGTTCTACCAAACCTTCTCCAATTTGCTCAATGATAATAATATCCTCTTCTAATTGACTTGCGGTAGTCGCAAATAAACTACTGTTTAAGGTGCCTTTGGTGGCTAGGATACCGATATGCTTGTTTTTGCTGTGCAAAGCTGCAGGTTTAATGGCAGGTTCAATACCAATAAAAGGAACCTCATAGCTGGTACGCAAAAGTTTAATGGCGTTAGTGGTTGCCGTATTGCAAGCAACTACAATAAGTTTGCACTGATGCTCTAATAAAAAAGAAGTATTTTTAATAGCTAAAGCTCTAATGGTTTCAATAGATTTTTGACCATAAGGCGCATTGGCACTATCTGATAAATAGAGGGTATGCTCATTGGGTAAAAGAAGTTGTATTTCTTTTAATATGGATGTGCCTCCAATACCAGAATCAAAAATACCTATGGGTCTTATGTCTGTTGATTCCATTGTCTAACAAAAATAAAAAATCCTACTTTATAAGTAGGATTTTTTGATAAGAATGTGAGTAACAATAAGGTTTATTAAAAACCTAATTTCGCTTTTACAGCAGCATAAATGTCAATTCCTTTGTCAAAAACCAAAAGTCCTTTCCCTGGAGATGAATTGAACACATAGGTCAATCCTTTTTCTGCAGCGACATCTTTAATGGCTTTTTGAGCTTTTTCTAAGATAGGGTTCATCATTTCTGCATATTTCTTTTGCATTTCTTGATTTGCGAACTGCTCTGCTTGTTGAATTCTTAAGGCATCTTGCTGAACTTCTGCTTTTCTTTGCTCATTAGTTTCAACAGTTTGCGCTTTTTCTTCTGCACTGTATTTTTGAAGTTTTGCTTCGTATTTTTTACCTAAAGCATCAATTTCATCTTTATAGGTTTTTTGCGTTTTTTGCAATTCAGCTTCCATAGCTTTGGTAGCAGGCATACTTTTTATTAATAGGTCTGTGTCTATGTGCCCAATTTTTTGCGCATTTGCAATACCTCCAATACCCAACGTCAATACAGCGATTAATAGTAAAGTTTTAAAATTTTTCATTTTTGTTGTTTTAATTTTAATTATTTTTCTTTGTTTTCTCTACTTCCTTTTCTTTTATTACCGAATTCTTTTTCTCAAGTAATTTTTTCTTTTTGTCTTCTATTTCTTTTAATCGAGCGGCTTTTTTAGCTTCAATTATTTTCTTTTGTTCATCTATCAGCTCTTGTCTAGCTTTTTTGATTGCATCCATTTTGGCTTGCATTTCTAGCTTTCGAGCATCTGTTTTCTTAGCAACTTCGATAAGTTTTTTACTTTTTACAATTGTTGCTAAAACGAGTTCGCTAATATCGTATTTTTTATTGAAATACAACATCACTAAATCACTAGATTTATCAAAAACGAAATCGTATTTTTTCTTCTCAGAAATATCTTGAACAGCATTGTAAATTAAGTCTTGTATTGGTTTAACCAATTGTTTTCTCAATTCAAACAACTCACCATCAGGTCCAAAATACAGCGCCTCAAGTCGCCCTAGCTCTTCTTGCTTAATAAGAATCTCTTCTTCTTTTTCGTCTATAATATCTTTGGTTAAGATTGCTTTTTCTGTAACCAAATCAGATTTTAATACTTCAATGAACCTACTTAACTTGTTAAGGTTTGCCTTCCAATCTTCTGCTTTTACATTGATTAGATCTTGTGCATTCACATATTCGGGTACATTCTCTAAGATATAATCCATATCTATATAGGCAAAAGTTTGTGATCTCTGTCCTATTGCAAAATGAATGCTACATAGTAAAATGATACTGTATGTTATTTTTTTCATCCTTCTTATTTCTTAGTTAGAAAAATCGTGCCAAAAAAAATCACACAAGTTAAAATTCTGTTATAATTAAAATTGTCTTCCGATTATAAAATGTGTCTGCCATCCGGATTTTGGTGCAGATGGATTGTTATTATAAAATGGTAATGAATCAAATCCATGTGCAAAGTCTATTCCTAACAAACCAAATGCGGGCATAAAAATACGAATACCCACACCTGCTGATCTTTTTAATTGAAACGGATTATATTCGCTAAAATTGTTATACGAGTTTCCTGCTTCAACAAATCCTAAGGTATAAATAGAGGCTGTTGGTTTGTCTGTAATCGAATAACGCAATTCTAATTGAAATTTATTATAAATAGTTCCCCCTTCAATTGAAGAAAGTCTATTGTTTTCATATCCTCTTAATCCGATGGTTTCTCTACCATCTAATTGAAAAGCCGCCAATCCATCTCCCCCAACAAAATATCTTTCGAAAGGTGTAGCACCTACGGCATCGTTATAGCTACCTAAATAACCACCTTCTGCACTCGTCATTAAAACTAATTTATCTGTAAATGCGGTATACCATTTTCCTTTCGCAGTAATTTTATAGTATTCCATCCACTTGTATTTTTCAGCCAACTCTAAATTAGAATAGTCCTTATTGTTTACCAATGAATATGGGAAGGTTAATTTAAGTCCAAGACTAAACTCAGATCCGTAAGTAGGGAAAATCAGCGATGGTCCAGCAGAATTTCTACTCAATGTAATTCCGTAAGAAAGATTGTTCAAGTTACCATTGTCTAAGAACTCTGTACCTACTCTAAACCCATAATTACTCAAATTAAAGCTTTGGTAACTTAATTGTTGTGACAGCATGAAATAATCATCAGGCCATTGTAGACGTCTTCCTAATCCAATAGAGGCACCAATAATTCTTAAACTCTGACTTTGATCAACTCTACCTGTTGTAAAATCAAATTGATATTGATTTGAATTGTAGACTGAAAAAGAAAAAGACTGTGGTTTTTTACCTCCTAACCATGGTTCTGTAAAAGAGAAACTATAGGTACTGTAAGTTCTACTTGCTTGCAAACGTAAGGATAAGGCTTGTCCATCACCAGTAGGCAAGGGCTTGTAGGCTTCTTTCTTAAAAATGTTTTTAATAGAAAAGTTGTTAAATGACAATCCAAGTGTACCGATAAAGGCACCACCACCATAACCTCCTTGCAATTCAATTTGACTACCTCCTTTTTCAACTACCGTAAAGTCAATATCAGCAGTTTTATTTTGCCAATCTGGTTTTACATCAGGGCTAACATTGGCATCAAAAAATCCTAATTGACCAATCTCTCTAATCGATCTAATAATTGCAGAACGACTAAATAAATCACCTGGTTTTACGCGCAATTCACGGTAAACTACATGGTCATTTGTTTTATCGTTACCGTAAACCGTTACATTTTTAATGATGGCTTGTTCGTCTTCATTAATTCTAATTTCTACCGTAATTGAATCGTTTTCTACTTTGGTCTCTACTGCATTCACACTAGAGAATAAGTAACCAGTATTGTGATACAAGGATTGAATATCATCAGAGTTCGGAGTGCCATCACCACTAACCCTTTCTTTTAAAACAGTTCCATTATAGACATCGCCTTTTTCAATTTTAAGAATACTATTTAAGGCATCATTTGTGTAGGTTTTATTTCCAACAAATACGATTTCATTAAAATAATATTGTTTTCCTTCTTCAATAACAATTTCTAAGTTTATGGTATTGTCTTTGTTCCAAACCATTTTATCAGAAATGATTCGAGCATCTCGGTATCCCAATCGACTGTATTTTTCAATAATAGCCTCTAAATCCTCTCTATATTTATCCTCAATATATTTTGATGCTTTCCAAAAACGACCCAAAAAGCGCTCCTTGGTGTTGGCCATGGTCTTTCTAAGCTTTCTCCCAGAAAGGGCTTTATTTCCTTTAAAAATGATGTCTTTAATTTTAATTCGACTTCCTTGATCTATATGAACAGACAAGTTTAGGGCATTCACATCACTAGTGTCCTTTTTGGTATCAATACTTACTTTGGTTTTTAAATATCCTTTATCCGTATATTTTTTCTTGAAATAGTTATTAGAGGTCACCAATAAGTTATCAGTTACCATAGCACCTTTTTTCAGGTCTGTTTCTTTTTTTAATTCTTTTGCTTTATTTTTACGTACCCCAGAAATAGTAATCTCATTTAATTGGGGTAATTCTACAACGTCAAACTGCAGGTAAACTGCATTTCCATCCAATTTTGATAAATACACATCAACATCACTAAACTGTTTAGTTTCGTATAATTTTTTAATCGCACTAGTAAGTTTATCTCCTGGGATTTTAATTACCTGACCATTGAGAAGTCCAGTAAAAATCTTTACAGTTTCTTCACTAAATTTTTGCAATCCAGTAATGGTAAAACCCCCTAAAATATATTCCTTGCCTTTTTCATAGGCTATCGGAGTTTGAATGGTGTCTTTTTGAGTAATTGTTGCTGATTTCTTAACCGCAGTGGTATCTTGTACTTGTGCTTGTAATGTTGAAAAACAGATGATAAAAAGTAGTATTGAGATAGTATGTTTACTCATTGGGTGTTTCAATTTGTTCGCTGGTTTTACCAAAGCGTCGTTCTCTATGTTGATATTCTATTATTGCGTCAAAAAAATCGTCTCTTCTAAAGTCAGGCCACAATACCTCTGTAAAATATAATTCTGCGTATGCCATCTGCCAAAGTAAGAAATTGCTGATTCGATGCTCACCACTAGTGCGAATCATTAAATCTACTTCGGGCAAATTAAATGTATATAAATGGTTATTAATAACTTTTTCATTGATTTCTTCTATTTGAAGCTCGTTATTAACAACTTTTTTAGATATGTTTTTGATAGTATTAACAATTTCCTCTCGAGATCCATAATTTAAGGCGAAATTCAAGATGATTTTTGAGTTGTTTTTTGTTTCCTCAATCACATTTGCTAATACTTTTTGTGCTTTTTTTGGTAAGTTGCCTAAATCTCCAATGGCTTCAACTTTTACATTGTCTTCATGAAAATTGGGTAATTCTTTTTTCAAAGCACTAACCAATAAACTCATCAACGCATTCACCTCATATTTAGGTCTGTTCCAGTTTTCTGTAGAAAAGGTATATAAGGTAACTACTTTTATGCCGATATCAGAAGCCGCTTCTACCGACTCTCGAATAGAGTTTAAGGCATTTCTATGACCAAAAACCCGTTCCATGCCCTTACCTTTAGCCCAACGACCATTACCATCCATAATGATGGCAACATGTTGTGGAACCTTTTGTAAATCAATTTTAAGAATTTTGTCCATATTTTATCTAAATTCTGCAAAACATGCTGGCCTGCCAAATGTATATACAAATGAAATTCCAGTAAATGCATACCAATCATTCGAATTTCCACCAAAATTTAATTTTGGAAATTCTGAACTGGTGTAATCCAAATCGTCTTTAAACGTATAACTCACTTTTGATTCAATCGCCACAGCGATTCGTTGAGTTAATTTTGATTTAAAGCCAATACCAAAAGGAATGGAGAATGTAGTTTTGTTTTGATATGAAAATTGTCCGTTGGCTAAGGCCTCTTTTGGACTTTTATACATAATACCTGCTATTTCTAACAAGATATATGGTGTATAGGTCTTCGTTGTGGAAGACATATTATACTCAAAAAAATTAAACTCAATTCCCACTGCCAATTCCTTAATGGCATTTTTGAATTTGTAACCTCTATTTTTTCTCACTTCATTAGTAGCATCTGCATCATCAGCTTCAATAGCATAATAGCTAATTCCTCCTCTTAGGGCAATTCTTGGATTAATATTGTATTTATAAAAAACACCAGCTCCAAGTGATTTTGGCAAAATATAGTTGGTTTTTCCAACATCGCCAATATAGTTTGCGCCCCCAATAGACACACCAATTTCATGAACTTGAGACCAAGAAACACTTGTAATACAAATACATACTAGTATTAAAAATTGCTTCTTCATCTTAAAAAATAGCGTGCAAATATAGGGAATTCAATTCGCTTTATAAAGTTATTAATTTGTCTTTTTTGTTTCACAACAATTTTGAGGTTTTCTAGTGCAATTATTTTAAAGTTCAGACTTGTTTCTGGTGTCTTCTCCCCAAAGTAATTTACTTCTTAAAGTCTTTAAAAAGGATTGGTTTTCTAACAAAATACTTTTAATGGTAAAAGGTGCCTTTTCTATTGAGATAATGGTGTCCTGAGGCACTGAAGCTATTCGCGAATCCAAACTCATTAAAAAGTCATTCTCTCTTCCACTTATTTCCAATCGTATTTTGGTGGTGTCAGAAATAATCAAGGGTCTGGCATTTAAATTATGTGGAGCGATTGGTGTTATTACTAAATTATTGGAATCAGGAAGCACCACCGGTCCGTTGCAACTTAAAGAATAGCCTGTAGAGCCTGTTGGAGTTGCAATGATTAGGCCATCTGCCCAATAATTTGTGAGATACTCATTATTTAAATAGGTTTTTACACCAATCATGGAGGTGGTATTTTTTCGGGCAACAGTTAATTCGTTTAAGGCAAAATAGATGTCAGAAAAAGCACCAGTATTTGGAGTAGTTTCAACACTTAAGAGCGTTCTTTCTTGTATTGTATATTTCTTATTCAGCAATAATTCAATTGCAGTTTCAATTTCATCATTAGCAATGGTTGCTAAAAAACCTAAACGTCCTGTATTGATCCCCAGAATCGGGATGTTCAAATCACGAATATAGGTTACCGCTCTTAAAATAGTGCCGTCGCCACCAATGGTAAACATCAAGTCAAAAGAGTTGTTTAGATCACTAAATTCAGAAAATGTTGGGTATTTTTTTGGGAGTGCTCCTTCTTTTTGAAACAATTCATAAAAATTTTCTTCAAAAAACACTACAATACCTTTTTTCTGCATTGAAGCTAGTAATAATAAAACTTCCTTCTTTGCATTGGTATTATATGATTGTCCATAAATCGCGACTTTCTTCATGGGCTAGGTATTTAAATATTTTTGCAGATATTCCGCTCTATTTTTTAACTCTTCTAAATAACTATCATCTTTATGTTCCGTGATAATTGTATAGTTATAACGTCTAAAAGTTTGAATAATTTCATTGATGTCTTCAGATGAAATTTTCATAGTTAACTGCGTTGTGTCTGCATTCTTTTCGGAAATATAGCACCCTAACAACAAGGCATTGTTTGCCTCTACTATTTGAGCAACTTCGCTCATCATATGCTCTTTATTGTTTTTTTGTACCACCAAATCAAAGCCGTCTGTTGCCAAAAAAGGACTTGAAGCAAAAACATCTAATATATCGGACAATTCAAAATAACCCTGATATACTTGCTCATGGAGTACAGGTATAATATTAGTATCGTTATCTGCAAATATTTTAAGCAGTTCTAAAACAGAAGCAGTTGTATCAATAGCAAAATAAAAAAACAAGTCCACAACCGAAGATAGCAATTGATCATTGTTTTCGATCGATTGAATATCGCTTTGTGCAAAACAACCCAATAATCTTCCTTCTTCTACAATTGGTATGTGGGTAATTGGAAGATTTTCACATAGATGCTGCGCTTGGGCTACAGTGCATCCCAAAGTAAGTGGTTTAAAATCTTTTAATATGTAATCTGAGATGTTCATATTGTACGAATATAAACTAAAAGCCTGAATAATTTTATTGAATTGAGTACTTTTGTCTTTTAGTTTTTTATGATGACAAAGTTAAGTGTAAATGTAAATAAAATTGCAACCTTAAGGAATTCTAGAGGGGGTAATGTGCCAAATTTATTAAAAGTAGCCGCAGATATTGAAGCATTTGGGGCGCAAGGAATCACCATACATCCAAGGCCAGATCAACGACATATTCGGTATCAGGATGCCTATGATTTAAAAAAAATTGTTAGGACTGAATACAATATTGAAGGGAACCCAATTCCAGAATTCATGGACTTAGTTTTAGCGATTAAGCCAACCCAAGTTACCCTGGTTCCAGACAG
>CBFHUV010000082.1:0-9741 GCA_965659055.1 Polaribacter sp. | reverse complement strand
ACATGGCCTCTTCTTTAGTCAATGATCATGACAATGTAAATGACATGGTTGAAAAATTAATTACGGTGTCTGAATTATTATACGCTAAAAAAGATACGCTGCTTGAAGGTTCTAAATCTTAAGTTGTTCTAAAAAAAAGACCTTACTAAATTTAGTAAGGTCTTTTTTTATTTGTTTAAGGTTTCCAAATACAATTGTTCTACCTTGTCTCTTGCCCACTGAGTTCTTCTAAGAAACTGCAAGCTAGATTTGACACTGGGATTATTCTGAAAACATCGAATATGTATTCGATCTGCTAAACCATCCCATCCATACTTTGCCTGAAGCTGCTCTAGCATATCAGCCAGTTTTACACCGTGCAAAGGATTATTTTCTTGTGTTTCAGCCATACCTATTTATCTAAATTAGGCAAGGTGTAATTTTCGAAAATGCTTTTTTGACGCATCATTTTTTCAATTTCTTCAGATTTTCTTGGTGCTTCACCTGACAAATTAATTGGACCTTTTTTAGTGATTAAAATATCGTCTTCAATTCGAACTGCAATACCCCACCATTTTTTATCACAAGCACTCCCCTCAGGAATGTAAATTCCAGGCTCCATGGTAAGTACCATGTTTTCTAAAAAAGTAGCTGAAGCTCCTGGATCATGAACATCTAATCCAATATGGTGCGTTGTTCCATGGGCCCAATACATATGTTTTTCATCTACAGATTTTATAATACCTAATTTTACAAGGCCTTCATTTACAATTTTACGAGCTGTTTGCGCCGGAGTACTAATTTTTTCGCCAATAATATACTGGGCAATTCCAGCCTCTTGAGCTTCGTAAACTAAGTCGTATATGGCTTTTTGCTCTTTAGAGAACTTTCCGTTTGCAGGAATCGTACGAGTAACGTCTGCTGTATAGCCTCTGTATTCTGCGCCTAAATCCATCAATACTAAATCATTTCCTAATTTCGTTTTACTATTTTCTACATAGTGTAAAATACAACCATTATTTCCACCTCCTACGATAGAAGGATATCCTTCATACTCAGCACCATATTTTTTATAAACAAACTCATGAATTCCTTGTACTTCTGTTTCTGACATATGTGGACGCATTGCCTTCATGATTTCAACCTGACCCATTGCAGAAATTCTAACCGCTTTTGTCAACAGTTCAAGCTCTTCCTTTGTTTTTGTCTGACGCAAACTTCCCATGATCATTCGAATACTTTTGGTATCTATATTGCTCGCGACTTTAATGTTTTTATCGGAAACTGGAATTTTACTCGCAGTTACTTTGTAAGAAACCTTCTCCTTGAACTGTTCGATTAAACTATACAAATCAGCATTGTCTCTCTTATTATCTCTAATATCTTCTTGAAAATCAGTGAAAATAATTTTATCAAATTTTGAAAAATCAATGGATAAATTCACAAATTCTTCTCCATTAAACACATGATTAAAACCAAGTTCCTTTTTTGCCCCTTCTGCACCTAACCGATAGCCAGTCCACATTTCTGCCATGGCATTTTTCTTTTGTACATAAAAAAGCTCATTGTAAGTTCCTGTTTTATCTTTTTGTTCTTCAGAAAAAACCATCAATACTGCATGAGGTTCTTTATAACCAGTTAAATAATAGAAATTTGGGTCTTGATGATAGACAAAATCTACATCATTTGCTCGATTTCTTACAGGATTTGCAAAAAAAACTGCGACAGAATTTTTAGGAAGTTTTTTTCTAAGTTCTTGTCTTCTGTCTTTATGAAATTCTTTGGATAAAAAATCTTTCGGGGTGTCTTTACCTTGAGCATTTAATAAAATGCTAACAAAAAATAAAATTCCGAATAGTGTTGTTACTTTTTTCATGTGGTTAAATATTAAATCAAAAAAACCAAATATACAGAGTTTCATTGACATGTAAATAGGCTAGTTATAATTTAGACAAAAACAAGACTTTATAAGTTTTATCAATTAGTTTATTTATGATAAATTAGCCGAAATTTTAAGAACATCGAAATCGAACTATATTTAGACATAAAATCATGAAAAATACTGCCTTAACCCATATACACGAATCTTTAGGAGCTAAAATAATCCCTTTTGCTGGCTATAATATGCCAGTTTCTTATGAGGGAATTAATATAGAACATGAAACAGTTAGAAAAGCGGTAGGTGTTTTTGACGTTAGCCATATGGGTGAATTCTTTTTGACAGGGGAAAATGCACTTGCTTTGATTCAAAAGATTACTAGTAATGATGCTGCAAAATTAACTCCTGGAAAGGCACAATATAGCTGTATGCCAAATAATTATGGTGGAATTGTAGATGATTTAATTATTTATATGATTTCGGAAAACGAATATATGTTAGTTGTGAATGCTTCTAATATAGAAAAAGATTGGAACTGGATAGCGGCACATAATGATCTTAAAGTAACTATGACCAACCGTTCTGATGATTGGTCGTTATTGGCGATTCAAGGTCCGAAAGCTGTTGAGGCGATGCAGTCATTAACTTCTGTTGATTTATCTACCATACAGTTTTATACCTTTCAAATAGCTGAATTTGCAGGCCTAGCAAATGTAATTGTTTCAGCCACTGGTTATACTGGTTCTGGAGGTTTCGAAGTTTATGTAAAAAATGAAGATGCTGAAGCTTTATGGAATAAAGTTTTTGAAGCAGGTGCGGACTTTGGCATCAAACCTATTGGTTTGGCTGCTAGAGATACTTTGCGATTGGAAATGGGTTACTGTTTATATGGAAATGACATAAATGATACTACCTCTCCTATTGAAGCTGGTTTAGGTTGGATTACAAAATTTAACAAGGATTTTGTAAACTCTGAAGCTCTAAAGAAACAAAAAGAAGAAGGCGTAACACGAAAGTTGGTTGCTTTTGAATTGGTTGAGAGAGGAATCCCTAGACATGACTATGAAATCGTTGATGCGGCTGGAAAAGTAATTGGAATCGTAACTTCAGGAACCATGAGTCCTTCTTTAGGAATAGGCATCGGAATGGGTTATGTTAATACTAATCATACCGCTATAGATTCTGAAATTTTTATTCAGATTCGTAAAAATGCTATTCCTGCTAAGGTTGTTAAATTGCCTTTTTACAAAGGATAAAATTATAGAAAATAAGAATCCCGCTTTACAGCGGGATTTTTTTATGCATACAATTCAGGGTTTTTGGCAGTAACACCTTTAAAAAAAGACTTGAAATATTCAAAATCCTTTTCTTTATTGTCTGTTAAATAATAGGGCTCTGAAATTTTCACTTCTTTTCTCCCAAAATCTAAAGTTGCCATAACAACAGGTACATTTGCTCCTTTCGCAATATAATAAAAGCCTGTCTTCCATTCTTCGACCTTTTTACGAGTTCCTTCTGGAGATAGAGCAAGCCTAAATTCATCATTACTATTAAATAATTGAACAATTGCCTCCACTAAGTTATTGCTTTTAGTTCTGTCAACAGGTGTTCCTCCTAAACTTCTAAAAATAAAACCGAAGGGTCCCTTAAACAAAGAATCCTTACCTATAAAGTTAATTTTAATATCAGAAGTGTTTCTGGCTAAAATACCAATAGGAAAATCTTGCCAACTTGTATGAGGAGCAGCAATTACAACATATTTCTTTAGGTCATTTGGAAAATCATTATTCAATTTCCATTTTAAAATTTTTGTAAATATAAATTTTGAAAACATTTAAAGTATCTAAGTATAAAATTCAATATTACACTTTTTATTAGACAATTCATCATAATTTATGTGAATTAGGTCTTAAAATATTCGTAATATTAGCCTTCTAAAAATTCATTCGTATTTGCTATGCAAGAATTCATAATTTCTATCTTATCTATTACAATTGGAGCTGCTGTTGGTTATTATATATCGAAATTACAACTCGAAAAAACGAGTTCGGTGTTGGTTTCAGAAAAAAACACACTTGACAAGCTTTTATCACAATCAGACACTGAAAAAGAAAAAATTCGACTAGAAAAAGATGCCTTAGCTCTAGAGAATGCTACTAAAACGGAAGAGTTAAAAAATTTAGAAAAACATCTGATTGAACATAAGCTAGAGATTGAAAAATTACAAGAAAAATTTACAAAAGAGTTTGAAAACCTTGCCAACAAAATATTTGAGGAAAAATCGACCAAATTTACCCATCAAAATAAAGAAAATATTCAGAACATTTTAAACCCGTTAAAAGAACGAATAGACGGTTTTGAAAAGAAAGTTACTGAGTCTCAAAAAGACAGTGTTGGGATGCATGCTGCTTTAAAAGAACAGTTATCCGGTTTAAAAGAGTTGAACTTACAAATGAGCAAAGAGGCTCTAAATTTAACTAAAGCCTTAAAAGGTGATAGCAAAGTGCAAGGAGATTGGGGAGAAACCCAATTAGAAATGCTTTTGGAAAAGGCCAATCTTGCGAAAGGCATTCACTTTGAAACTCAAGGTGGTTTTAGAGATGATGAAGGGCGCTTAAAGAAGCCTGATTTCATTATCAATCTTCCAGATGATCGACATTTAATCATTGATGCAAAGGTGTCATTAACCGCATATGAAGCCTATATGAGCAGCGATGATGAAAATGATAAAGAAGCTCATTTCAAAAAACACCTAGAAAGCATTCGAAAACATATTAAAGGTTTAAGTGAGAAGAAATATGACAGCCTTTATGAAATAAACACACCCGATTATGTACTTATGTTTGTTCCTATTGAACCCGCATTGATGATTGCCTTAAACAATAGTAACAATTTGTATTATGAAGCTTTGGATAAAAATGTAGTTTTAGTTTCGACCTCTACCCTTTTGGCTACGCTTAGCACAGTCTCTTCTATGTGGAGACAAGAAAATCAAAAAGAAATGTACTTGCAATCGCAGAACAAGCTGGTAAATTGTACGATCAATTTGTAAATCTTACAGAAGATTTAATTAAAGTTGGGAATCAATTAAAAACCGTTCAAGGAAGCTATGATACCTCAATGAAAAAATTGACGGGTAAAGGAAACTTAGTGACTAAAGTAGAGCGAATTAGAGAGTTGGGAGCTAAAACAAGTAAAACTTTAAACAAGAACCTATTAGACAGAGCCAAAGAAATAGAATAAATCGATTTTTTTAACCCATTAAAACCAATTTTTTAGTTAGAATCTTTTTTAATTGAAGACCAATCGTATCTTTACATGATAATTACACTAATTCTTTATGAAATTTAAGCAAATTGTTTTGATCTTTTTTTGTGGAATTGCCACCTTATTTGGTCAAGAAAAAGAGCCCTTAAAATTCTCTTTAACTTTTAAGGAATCAACGACCAAACAAGTACTTGAAAAGATAGAAGATAAAACTCCGTATCGATTTTACTTTTTAGAAAGTTGGTTGAATGAGACAAAAGTTTCTGGAGACTATAAAAACGAAACGCTTTCGACCCTATTGAATTTACTCTTTAAAGAAACACTGTTAAATTATTATATAACAGCGGATGACAAAGTAATCCTTACTCAAAATAATTTAATTTACACCCCAGATTTATCGACAATTTTTGATCCGAAAACGGTCGTTATTCAACAGAATACTACAGAATATATACCTGTTCAAAGCACGCTTCTTACTAATGGAACCGACCGTATTTATCGGATTGGAAAAGAATCCATTAATTCTAAAAATAAAAAACACAGTTTATCTGGTATTGTTATGAATAGCACAACCAAAATGCCGATTCAGGATTTGGTAGTCACTATGAACGATCAAAATGTCGTTACTGACAGTCTTGGGTCTTATAAATTCTTGCTAAACCAAGGTGTGTATACGCTTAAGACCAAGACTATAGGCATTGAGAACAGCACACGGAAGATTGTTTTATATAGTTCGGGAACTTTAGATATTGAGCTCAATGAATCGTCAGAATTCTTAGAGGAAGTGGTTATTAATGCTGACAGAGATAAAAAAGTGAAAGAAGTTACTAGTAGTATTACCTACATAAAAGCTGAAGATATTAAAACCATTCCTCTTATTTTAGGTGAAAGAGATATTTTAAAAGTTGCAGCTACCCAACCCGGAATTAAAACTGCAGGTGAAGGGGCCATGGGGTATAGTGTTCGAGGAGGACATACAGACCAAAATTTGATTTTGCTAGATGATGCAGTCATCTACAATCCAACGCACTTTTTTGGCATCTTTTCTGGGGTAAATCCTTTTACCACAGGAACGGTTAAAATTTACAAAGGAAGTGCCCCCGCAGAATATGGGGGAAGACTTTCTTCTGTTTTTGACATCAATACCAAGAGTGGTGACAATACAAAATTTAAAGGAGAAGCATCTGTTGGACCAGTTACTAGCAATATTACCCTAGAAACTCCTATTGTAAAAGAAAAATCTTCCTTAATTGTAGGGGCGAGAGGAACTTATTCTAATTGGATTTTAAAGTCTTTAGATGATACTTCTTTAGACAATAGCGAAGCTTCATTTTATGATGTAATTGCTAAGTATACCGATAAAATTAATAAAAAAAATGACCTTGAGGCTACTGCCTACTACAGTTATGATGATTATAAAATTACTTCTGATTCTTTAAATAGCTATAGCAATAGCCTAATCTCCTTAAAGTGGAAACATAATTTTAATGAAAAAACCAATGGGACTTTATTACTTGCTAATAGTCAATATCAATTTAATATCGATTATGATTCAGAGGGAAGTACTTCTAATTTTAATTTGAATTATACCTTAAATGAAACGCATTTAAAGTTAAAGATGAATTACCTCCTAAATGATAAACACACTTTTGATTATGGAATTTCCACTAAATTATATCGAATTAATCCAGGAAGTAAAAATCCAAAAGATGCAGCTTCTTTAATTACTCCTATTGAAGTTCAACAAGAGAAAGCTTTAGAATCTGCCTTGTTTTTTTCGGATGATTATAAAATGAATGATAAGTTTTTACTGAGTCTAGGTTTGCGATATTCTCTTTACGCAGCGCTAGGTAAAGGCACTAGAAATAGCTATGACCCCACCCTACCTAAAAGCCCATTGACTGTTACTGAAGTAAAAACCTATGACAACAATGAGCTTATTGAAACCTACAATGGTTTAGGTTTTAAGGCCTCTGCTAGATATGCCTTTACTCCCAATTTTTCTTTGAAAGCCAGTTTTAATAATAGCTTTCAATTTATTCAAAGTTTATCCAATAATACGACAGCTTCACCAACAGATACCTGGAGACTTTCTGACAACAACATAAAACCCCAAGAATCCAACCAAATAACCTTTGGGGCTTATCAAAACTTAGGGGATGATTTATACGAGATTAGTTTAGAAGGATATTACAAAACCTCTAAAAATATTTTAGATTATAAAGTGGGTGCAGATCTATTGATAAACCCAACTATTGAAACAGAAGTGTTACAAGGTTTAGGAAAAGCCTATGGTGTTGAATTACTAATTAAAAAGAAAACCGGAAAATTAAACGGTTGGATAGGCTATACCTACGCAAGAACTTTTTCTAAATTTAATAGTGTTTTTGCCGAAGAAAAAATCAATAATGGTGATTATTTTCCATCCAATATAGATAAACCACATGACCTAAACCTTGTAGCCAATTACAAAATGACCAAACGTTTTAGTTGGTCCTTAAATTTTACCTATCAAACCGGAAGACCTGTTACCTACCCGGTTGGCAGGTACAACTTCAATGGTTCTCAGTATGTTTTTTATAGTGATCATAATAAATATAGAATTCCGGATTATTATCGCCTAGATATAGGATTAAATATTGAGGGCAACCACAAAATCAAAAAATTTGCACATAGTTTCTGGAACATTTCTATTTACAATGTTTTGGGTAGAAACAATCCGTATTCGGTCTTTTTTGTAACCAAGGATGGAAAAATTAATGCCTACAAAAGCAGTATTTTTTCTGTACCTGTGCCTACGATAACCTATAATTTTAAATTTTAAAAAATGCCAACCAAAAAAATGAATACTTCATTTAAATACAGCTTTCTGTTGATAGTCTCTATTTTAGTAGCCTGTACAGAATCTTTTGTTATAGAAACTCAGGATTTTAGCAGTGCATTGGTTGTTGAGGCTACCATTAGTAATGAAGTAAAATCTCAAGAAATTAGACTGTCTAAGGCTTTTAAATTAGAGGAAGAGGGGCCTTTTCCAGAAACCAATGCTCAAGTTGAAGTAAAAGATGAAAATTCAAATACCTATGTTTTTACAGAAACTAGCCCAGGGGTTTACACTTCGAGTGCTCCTTTTAGTACTCAAAACAATACCAACTATACCTTGCATATTAAAACTGCATCTGGCGCGATCTATGAATCTAAACCCACAAAAACCACTAGTAATAGCCAGATTGAATCTATCAATGTTTCCTTAGGAAAAAGCATTGCTAATGAAGATGAATTTAGGTTGAATATTAATAGCTATGACCCGACTGGCACCTCCAAGTACTATCGATATACCTATGAAGAAACTTATAAAATAGTAGCTCAAAACTGGTCTCCATTAGAATTGGCAATTGTCTCAAGGATTCCTTCAATTGTTGAAAGGAGGACTAAAATAGATCAAGGCAAAGAGGTTTGTTATCAAACCTTAGCTTCAACAGATATCATTCAAACAGAAACCACAGATAAAATTGAGGATCGTGTGTCAAATTTTTTAGTTAGAAACATTCTAACCTCTGATTTTAAAACTGGCCATCGATATAGTATATTAATAAAACAGTTTGTACAATCGTATGAGGCCTATACCTATTATGAAGTGTTAAAAAAATTCTCAAATAACTTCAATGTATTGGCTCAAAGTCAACCTGGTTTTTTTAGCAGTAATATTGAAGCGAAAACAGAAAACGGAGAAAAAGTTTTAGGTTTTTTCGAAGTTACCTCTGTTTCAAGTAAGCGATTCTTTTTTAATTATCGAGATTTTTATGAAAAAGGAAGGCCTCCTTATTTAACTAAATGCGAAACCTTAGCACCTCTAAATAGACTTTCGACTCCTATGGAAGAGCCCCCTGTCCCATTAATTTTGGCCCTTGAAACTGGTAACTGGCTTTATTTTAAAGACAATGATAACGCGGACGAAAACAATGGTCCTTATCTCTTAACATCAAAAGATTGCGGCGATTGTACAGCCTTTGGAACAACTGTTAAACCAATCTTTTGGGAAGATTAATAAAATTTGAAACCATGAAAAAGTTATTGTTTTTACTTCTTTTAAGTGTTGCGAACCTAATGAGCCTGCAATCACAGGTAACTGTTAGTGAAAAATCTTTAAACCTTTATAAACAAGTTGCAACGGAAACTGTTTATGTACAAATAAATAGCTCTATTTTATTTGTTGGAGAACAATTGTTATATAAAACCTATGTGCTGAATATAGAAAACCAAGCAAGTATTAGCAAGATTGCTTATGTAGCTTTGGTCGATAGAGACCAACAGATTATTTTTAAACAAAAAATCCGTCTAAATCCATCAACAGGTTCAGGTGACTTTACAATTCCTTACAATTTAGCATCAGGGACATATCAGTTAGTGGTATATACACAATGGATGCGAAATTCTGGACCTACTAATTACTTTCACACACCCATCTACATCATCAACCCATTTGTGGCGAGTAAATCAAGAGTTCAAGTTGTTGAATCTTTAGATGAAAATAAGAATACTATCAATCTAAACAAAAATCTTATTGAACTTACAACGAACAATAGTCTTCCTGAAAAACGGAAAAAAGTGCAACTGAC
>CBFHUV010000081.1:0-10047 GCA_965659055.1 Polaribacter sp. | reverse complement strand
CTATTAAAAAAGAAGCTTTGGAAGATGGTCATGTAGACATTACAGAGCACATGTAAAACACAATATATGTTTAAAATGCAACCCCATTTCTGGTATTCAAAAAGCCAACGGAATGGGGTTTTTGTTTTGTTACTACTTATAGTTTGTGCGCAAATTTTAATTGGGCTTGTTACATTTGACACCTTAGAAGATCCTAAATTACATGATGACGAGTTATTAGATTTGCAAGCGCGCATGGCTCTTCTAAGAGAACAGAAAATAGCTAAATCTCAACGTGTTATTTCTCCGTTTAATCCTAATTATATTTCAGATGCCAAGGGGCAGGAGTTGGGCATGTCTTTAGAAGAAATAGATCGGCTATTGGATTTTCGATCCAAAGATAAATTTGTAAATTCAGTCAAGGAGTTTCAGCAAATTACCAAAGTTTCAGATAGTCTGTTAAAACGTATTGCTCCCTATTTTCAATTTCCTGCTTGGGCACTTAAAAAAGCCGCAGCAAAGCAAAAGGAGCCTTTTCGAATACAGTCCGCAATTGTCTATAAAGATTTAAACGTAGCCACAGCAAAAGATCTTCAAGCTATCCGAGGAATTGGTCCGGTACTTTCAGAAAGAATTGTAAAGTATAGAGGACGTTTACAGGGTTTTTCCTTGAAAGACCAGTTAAATGAAGTTTGGAAATTAGAACCAGAGCTCGTTGCTAAAGTATGGGAGTATTTTGAAATCAAATCTTTGCCAAAAATTCAAAAAATCAATGTAAATACAGCTACTTTTAAAGAAGTCTTAGCGAATCCGTATATCGATTACGAACTATGTAAGAAAATCTTTAATTACCGATCGGAAGTCGCAGAATTGCAATCCATCGAAGAATTAAAAAATATAGACGGTTTTCCTATAGAAAAATACGGCAGAATAGTTATATATTTGGAAGCTAAATAAAGACAAACAACAAAAACGATACTGGAATACGATGAATGATATGTACTTTACAGAAGAGCATGAGGCCTTTAGGCAGAGCTTTAAAGATTTTTTACAGAAAGAAGTAAAACCACACATAGAGAAATGGGAATCAACTGGAACCATTGATCGATTTATTTGGAAGAAGTTCGGTGAGATGGGTTACTTTGGATTGAATACTCCTGAAGCCTATGGAGGATTGAATTTGGATATATTTTACACTCTTATATTTTTAGAAGAACTACAAAAGATTGATTCAGGAGGCTTTGCGGCTGCCATGTGGGCACATGCCTATCTAGCTATGACCCATGTCAATAAAGAAGGTGATGAGCGTATCAAATCAGAATATTTAACAGCTAGTGTCGAAGGAGAGAAGATTGGTTGTTTGTGTATTTCAGAACCTTTTGGAGGGTCAGATGTTGCAGGAATGCGAACTACGGCTGTAAAAAAAGGAGATAGCTATGTGATTAATGGTTCAAAAACCTTTATTACCAATGGGGTATATTCTGATTATTTAATTGTTGCAGCGAAAACCAATCCAGAAGACAAGCACAAAGGAATGAGCATCTTTATTGTTGATAGAGATACTCCTGGAATTACAGCAAGTAAATTGAATAAATTGGGTTGGAGAGCTTCAGATACGGCAGAAATTGCTTTTGATAATGTGGTGATTCCAGCAAGCAATTTAATGGGTGAAGAAGGAAAAGGATTTCCTTACATCATGCAACATTTTGCCTTAGAAAGATTAATTATGGCGGTAAATGCGCATGCAAGAGCAGAATACGCCTTGGAGTACGCCATGCAATATATGAGTGAAAGACAAGCCTTTGGTAAAACCTTAGATCAATTTCAGGCATTGCGTCATAAGGTAGCAGAGATGGCTGCCGATGTTGAGATGCACAAAGAATTTAATTATTCGATTGCGAAACGTTTGGATCAAGGACAATATGTAGTGAAGGAAGCGAGTATGGCTAAAATGGTGTCAACCAAAATGGCGGATGCAGTTATTTATGACTGTTTGCAGCTATTAGGAGGTTATGGTTATATGGAAGATTATCCATTGGCGCGTTTAATGCGTGATAGCCGACTAGGACCTATCGGTGGCGGTACTTCGGAGATTTTGAAAGAAATAATTGCGAAGATGGTGATTGATAAGAAGGATTATAAACCGGCAACTTAACAGTGATCAGTGATCAATTATCAGTGATCGGTTAACAATTATCAATTATCAGTGATCAATTAGCAGTGAACAATAAGCTGTGAGCGGTGAGTAGTGATTGGTGGTGAGTGAACCCCTCCCTGCCATGCCGAAGGCAGGTTTGAACCTCTGAGCCTTTAAGTGAATCTTTTTCACAAAAAAACTAATTTTTAAGTTTTGTATTAAAAAAAGCTTTGTATCTTTGCAGTCCATTTAAAAGAACGACATGAAAGGAGGTGCCATCATATGTTAATTATACCAGTTAAAGAAGGAGAGAATATCGATAGAGCTTTGAAACGTTTCAAAAGAAAGTTTGACCGTACAAAGACCATGAAGAACTTGCGTGAAAGAAAGCACTTTACGAAACCATCGGTTGCTAAAAGAGCTCAAAACATCAAAGCGTCTTACGTTCAGAAATTAAGAACTCAAGAAGAAGTAGGTTAGTCACTAGCGTACTTATCAAATATAAATCCTGTCAATTTTTGGCAGGATTTTTTGTTTTTATTAACGCTCTTCTAAGATTTATATCCGTAACTTTGAATGAAGCCATGTTTGAAGCCTACTAGTTATGTTAATCAATTCTTTTTTAGACTATCTTATTTTCGAGAAAAAGTATTCCAAACATACGGTTACTGCCTATCAAAATGATTTGCAAACATTTAAGACCTATTGTGAAACAATCTACGGTGACGGAGATTTGCTCCTGATCAATTATTCGCAGATTCGAAGTTGGATTGTGAGCTTGGTCGATGCAGGAATCTCAAACAATTCTATTAATAGAAAGGTCAGTTCCTTAAAATCTTTTTATAAGTTTCTGCAAAAGACAGACCAATTGAATACCAGCCCTTTGCTAAAGCACAAAGCCTTAAAAGTTGCAAAAAAAGTACAGGTGCCTTTTACTATGAAAGAAATTAATGAGGTACTCAATGCACTGGATGAAGAAGAAGGATTTGAGGGCTTGCGAAATCGACTAATTGTAGAGCTATTTTACTCTACCGGAATACGACGTATTGAGCTGGTTGATCTGGAATTGCAAGGAGTCAACTTAGCGGCAAAGACCATCAAGGTTTTAGGGAAGCGCAACAAAGAACGCGTAATCCCTTTAATACCTTCAGTGCTCAGCACTATAAAAAAATACCTCGATGAACGCGCTCAAATCAACGCTCAAGAAAGGCGCTTGTTCATTACTGATAAAGGAAATAAAATAAGCGAAACACTTGTTTATAGAGTTATAAATCATTACTTTAGTAAAGTGTCTTCTAAAGTAAAAAAGAGTCCGCATATACTCAGGCATTCGTTTGCTACACATTTACTCAATGAGGGCGCTGATTTGAATTCTGTTAAGGAATTGTTAGGTCATGCAAGTTTGGCATCAACCCAAGTCTATACGCATAACAGTTTAGAATCGATTAAAAAGATGTATAATCAGGCTCATCCAAGGAGCCACAAAAATAAGTAACATATGAAAGTATTTATCCAATCCGTTAATTTCAATGCAGATGCAGGTCTGTTAAAATTTGTTGAAAAAAAAGTAGAAGGTTTGACAAAATTTCATGATAAAATTGTCGATGCCGAGGTGTTTTTGAAAGTTCAAAACACCAGTGATAAGGAAAATAAAATTTCGGAAGTAAAAATAAATATTCCTGGACATGAATTAATTATAAAAAAAGAGGCAAAGTCTTTTGAGGAAGGCATTAGTTTAGGGGTGGATTCTCTAAAAAGACAGCTTAAAAAAACAAAAGAGAAAACTAGAGATGCACTAACGCTTTAAAATTTAAAAAAATAGACAAAAAAAGTTTTGGAATAAAAAAAAACTTTATACATTTGCAGTCCGTTAGAAATAGCGGATTGTTTTTTTATGCAAAAAAGCCGATGTAGCTCAGCTGGCTAGAGCAGCTGATTTGTAATCAGCAGGTCGGGGGTTCGAGTCCCTTCATCGGCTCAAAAAAACAAATAGGCTAGTAATGGCTTAGGTTCATTGAAACTATGGTGAGATACTCAAGTGGCCAACGAGGGCGGACTGTAAATCCGCTGCATTATGCTTCGAAGGTTCGAATCCTTCTCTCACCACATTTAAATTTGTTTTTCTTTTTAGAAAGACAATCGATTTAAAATGAATAATGCGAAAGTAGCTCAGTTGGTAGAGCGTCAGCCTTCCAAGCTGAATGTCGCCGGTTCGAACCCGGTCTTTCGCTCTAAAGGATAGATGTATTGCTTAGTGTAAATAATCTATCAAAGGGTTAAGTAAAGGAAATGCCGGTCCTTTGCTCAAAAGTTTTAAGCCGGTGTAGCTCAGTTGGTAGAGCGCATCCTTGGTAGGGATGAGGTCACGGGTTCAACTCCCGTCGCTGGCTCAATAAAATAGAATAAAATAAACACTAAATATATTTAACTAAGAATTAAAATTTAACAATCATGGCAAAAGGAACATTCGATCGTTCAAAACCACACTTAAACATAGGTACTATTGGACACGTAGATCACGGTAAAACAACTTTAACAGCTGCAATTACAAAAGTATTGGCAGATGCAGGTTTTTCAGAAGCAAAATCATTTGATCAAATTGACAACGCTCCAGAAGAAAAAGAAAGAGGTATTACAATTAATACATCTCACGTAGAGTATCAAACTGCTAATCGTCATTACGCGCACGTTGACTGTCCAGGTCACGCGGATTACGTTAAGAACATGGTAACTGGTGCTGCTCAAATGGATGGAGCTATTTTGGTGGTTGCTGCGACTGATGGTCCAATGCCACAAACTAGAGAGCACATCTTATTAGGTCGTCAAGTAGGGATTCCTAGAATCGTTGTTTTCTTGAATAAAGTTGACATGGTTGATGATGAGGAGTTATTAGAATTAGTAGACATGGAAGTTAGAGACTTATTGTCTTTCTATGAATATGATGGTGATAACGGACCTGTAGTTTCTGGATCTGCATTAGGTGCATTGAACGGAGAGCAAAAATGGGTTGACACTGTATTAGAATTAATGGAAGCATGTGATACTTGGATTGAAGAGCCTTTAAGAGAAATCGACAAGCCTTTCTTAATGCCAATCGAGGATGTATTCTCTATTACTGGTCGTGGAACTGTTGCAACAGGTCGTATCGAAACTGGTATTGCTAAAACTGGAGACCCTGTAGAGATTATTGGTATGGGTGCTGGTAAATTAACTTCTACTATTACAGGTATCGAAATGTTCCGTCAAATCTTAGATAGAGGTGAGGCTGGAGATAACGCTGGTATCTTGTTAAGAGGTATTGATAAAGAACAAATCAAAAGAGGTATGGTAATCTGTAAGCCAGGTTCTGTAACTCCACACGATAAATTCAAAGCTGAGGTTTATATCCTTAAAAAAGAAGAAGGTGGACGTCATACTCCATTCCATAACAACTACCGTCCACAGTTCTATGTAAGAACTACTGACGTAACAGGAACTATTACTTTACCTGCAGGAGTTGAAATGGTAATGCCAGGAGACAACTTAACTATTACTGTTGAATTACACTCTACAATTGCAATGAACGTAGGTTTACGTTTCGCAATCCGTGAAGGTGGTAGAACAGTAGGAGCTGGTCAGGTAACAGAAATTCTATAGTAAGAATTTTTATATAAATTTTCAAGGTGCTTCTCTATTTCGAGGAAGCACCTTGTCTTTACGGGCGTAGCTCAGTTGGTAGAGCACTGGTCTCCAAAACCAGGTGTCGGGAGTTCGAGTCTCTCCGCCCGTGCAAATAACTAATAATATGATAAAATATATCAAAGAATCGTTTGAAGAACTAAGCAATCACGTAACCTGGTTGCCTAGAGAAGAAGCTCAAAAATCAACTGTAGTAGTTGCAGTTTTCACTGTGCTGTTTGCATTAGCTGTATTTGCTGTAGATTACGTTTTTCAATTAGGTTTAGATAACTTTTTTACCATGTTTAATAATTAATTATGGCTGATTCTGTAAAAAAATGGTACGTAGTTAGAGCAATTGGAGGTCAAGAGAATAAAGTGAAAGCTTATATTGAAACTGAGATCTCTAGATTGGGCTTGTCTGATTATGTAGACCAAGTACTAGTACCTAAAGAAAAAGTTATACAAGTTAGAAACGGGAAAAAGCTTAACAAAGAAAGAGTGTATTTCCCTGGATATATTATGATCGAGGCTAATTTGGCAGGTGAGGTTCCTCACGTAATCAAATCAGTTACCGGTGTCATCGGTTTCTTAGGGGAGACCAAAGGAGGTTCTCCTGTTCCTTTGCGTAAATCAGAGGTAAATAGAATGCTAGGAAAAGTAGATGAGCTTTCAGAACAAAGTGAAAACATCGCAATTCCTTATAATATTGGAGAAACTGTAAAAGTTGTAGATGGACCTTTTAGTGGATTTGATGGTGTTGTTGAGAAGGTAAATGAAGAGAAGCGTAAATTAGAAGTAATGGTGAAAATCTTTGGACGTAAGACTCCATTAGAATTGAGCTATATGCAAGTAGATAAAATTTCATAATTGTTACATAAATAGGAATTGTTTTTTTAGTGAGCTTCCACGAACTAAAAAACTAAACTAAAGTTTAAAAAATGGCAAAAGAGGTAAGTAAGGTTGTAAAATTACAAGTGCGAGGAGGGTCAGCAAATCCTTCACCACCAGTTGGACCTGCTTTGGGTGCTGCCGGAGTAAATATCATGGAGTTCTGTAAGCAGTTTAATGCAAGAACTCAAGACAAACAAGGGAAAGTTTTACCAGTAGCAATTACTGTGTTTAAAGACAAATCTTTTGATTTTGTTGTGAAAACTCCACCAGCTGCAGTACAATTATTAGAAGCAGCAAAAATTAAAAAAGGTTCTGGAGAACCTAACCGTAAGAAAGTTGCGAACGTTACTTGGGATCAAATTCAAGTTATTGCAGAAGACAAGATGGCTGATTTAAATGCCTTTACCTTGGCTTCAGCTATGAAAATGGTTGCAGGAACTGCACGTTCAATGGGATTAACAGTAACAGGAAACGCTCCAGCTTAAACTTTATAACATTTACAAAAATGGCAAAATTAACAAAAAAGCAAAAGGAAGCGACCGCTAAGGTAGACACTACAAAAGTGTATAGCTTAAATGAAGCTTCTGCTTTAATTAAAGAAATTACCAATGTAAAGTTTGATGCATCTGTTGACATCGCAGTACGTTTAGGAGTAGATCCACGTAAAGCGAATCAAATGGTTCGTGGGGTTGTAACATTACCACACGGAACAGGTAAAGATGTAAAAGTTCTTGCATTAGTAACTCCAGACAAAGAAGCTGAAGCTACAGAAGCGGGAGCAGATTATGTTGGATTAGATGATTACCTTCAAAAGATTAAAGGAGGATGGACAGACGTTGATGTGATTATTACCATGCCAAGTGTTATGGGGAAATTAGGTCCTTTAGGTCGTATTTTAGGACCAAGAGGTTTAATGCCTAACCCAAAGACTGGTACAGTAACTATGGATGTTGCAAAAGCTGTTGCAGATGTAAAAGCAGGTAAAATTGACTTTAAAGTTGATAAAACTGGTATCGTACATGCAGCAATTGGAAAAGCATCATTCGACGTTGAAAAGATTGCTGAAAATGCAAATGAATTAATACAAACAATTGTTAAACTAAAACCAACTACAGCAAAAGGTACATACATTAAAAGTGTATATATGTCTAGCACTATGAGTCCTAGTGTTGCCGTAGATGTTAAATCCGTTTAATACGCAGTTAAAACTTAGAAATTATGACTAGAGAAGAAAAATCACAGGTGATTCAAGATTTGACAGCGAAGTTAGCAGAAAACAATACTATTTATTTAGCAGATATCTCAGGTTTAAACGCCTTAGCTACCTCTAACTTACGTAGAGCTTGTTTTAAAGCTGATGTTAAACTAGCAGTTGTTAAAAACACCTTGCTTGCAAAAGCAATGGAAGCTTCTGAGAAAGATTTTGGTGACCTACCAAGTGTTTTAAAAGGAAATACGTCTATCATGATTGCCGAGGCATCGAATGCTCCAGCAAAAGTGATTAAAGAATTCAGAAAAAAGTCTAAAAAACCTTTATTAAAAGGTGCATTTATAGAAGAGGCTATCTACATTGGCGATGATCAATTAGACTCTCTTGTAAATATCAAGTCTAAAGAAGAATTACTTGGAGACATTATTACCTTGTTACAATCTCCTGCTAAAAATGTTATTTCAGCATTGCAGTCAAGCGGTAACAAACTATCAGGGATCCTTACGACCTTATCAGAAAAATAATTACGCGCACTAATAAACTAAATAAATAAAATTTTTAAAAACAATTAAAATGGCAGATTTAAAAAATTTCGCAGAGCAATTAGTTAACTTAACAGTAAAAGAAGTTAATGAGTTGGCTACTATTTTAAAAGACGAGTATGGAATCGAACCAGCAGCAGCAGTAGCAGTAGCAGGTCCTGCAGCAGGTGGAGGTTCAGATGCTGGTGATGAAGAAAAATCAGAATTTGATGTAATCTTAAAAGCAGCAGGTCAATCTAAATTGGCAGTTGTAAAACTAGTTAAAGAATTAACTGGATTAGGATTGAAAGAAGCAAAAGCTATCGTAGATAGCGCTCCAGCACCAATTAAAGAAGGTGTTTCTAAAGATGAGGCTGAAGGTCTTAAAGCATCTTTGGAAGAAGCAGGAGCTGAGGTTGAGCTTAAATAAGCTTTAATAGCTTAAACAAACTTAGGTTTAGGTCTTTAGAACAAGCGTTCTGAGACCTAAACCATTTTGTGTATATATTCGTTCTATATTAGAACATCGATTTTAATCAAAAAAAAAATTTCTCTTTTGACAACGAAAAACACTACTGAAAGAATAAACTTCGCGTCAGCAAAATTGGGAACAGATTATCCAGACTTTTTGGATATTCAGGTAAAATCTTTTCAAGATTTTTTCCAATTACAAACAAAGGCTGAAGAGCGTGGAGAGGAAGGTTTGTACAAAACTTTCATGGATAATTTCCCGATTACAGATACACGTAATAACTTTGTGCTTGAGTTCTTAGACTACTTTGTAGACCCACCAAGATATAGCATCCAAGAATGTATTGAAAGAGGATTGACGTATAGCGTACCGCTAAAAGCACGTCTTAAATTATTTTGTACAGATCCAGAACACGAAGATTTCGAAACCATCGTACAGGATGTTTATTTAGGGACTATTCCTTATATGACCAATTCGGGTACTTTTGTAATTAATGGGGCGGAACGCGTTGTTGTTTCTCAATTACACAGATCTCCAGGGGTGTTCTTTGGACAATCATTCCACGCAAACGGAACCAAGTTATACTCTGCTAGAGTAATTCCTTTTAAAGGATCTTGGATAGAATTTGCAACAGATATCAATCAAGTAATGTATGCTTATATTGATAGAAAGAAAAAATTACCAGTAACCACTTTATTTAGAGCAATCGGTTTCGAAAGAGATAAAGATATTCTAGAGATCTTTGATCTTGCAGAAGAAATTAAGGTTTCTAAAGCAGGACTTAAAAAGGTTTTAGGACGTAAATTGGCGGCTAGAGTTTTAAAAACTTGGCACGAAGATTTCGTTGATGAAGACACTGGAGAAGTTGTTTCAATTGAAAGAAATGAAATCATCTTTGATCGTGATACGATCATTGAGAAAGATCATATTGATGAGATTATAGAATCGGGTGTAAAAGCAATTTTACTACACAAAGAAGATAATCAAATGGCGGATTATGCAATTATTCATAATACGCTTCAAAAAGACCCTACAAACTCAGAAAAAGAGGCTGTAGAGCATATTTATCGTCAATTGCGTAACGCAGAGCCGCCAGATGAGGAGACTGCAAGAGGTATTATTGACAAATTGTTCTTTTCTGAGCAACGTTACAATTTAGGTGAGGTTGGTCGTTTTA
>CBFHUV010000080.1:0-10314 GCA_965659055.1 Polaribacter sp. | reverse complement strand
CTTAAATTAAAAAGAAACGAAAACAATAAGCGACAGGCTAATTAAAATTAGTTTTTTAGTTCTAGTTGTTTTCATTTTCATCCGTTTTTTTGACTTGATTGACAAAGCTAGTAAGTAACTTTTTCATCTTGACTTCTATTTCTTCATAGGTCAAGGCTTCTTTACCAATAAAAGAAATCATAAATACATAGGGTTTGGTCAATTCATTATAAACGATACATTTTTCTTTTCGGTATGTTTCTCTCAACAATCTTTTAAGTCGATTTCTATGAACTGCCTTTTTAAAATTTCGTTTTGGAACAGAAAAACCAGCTTGTGCCGGAAATTTTGAAGTGTGTTTTGCTTGAATATAAACCATTCGCAAGGGAAATTCTTTTACTGATTTTCCTTGGGTATACAATTGTCCTATGAGTGTTCTACTCTTTAAACGTTCTTTTTTTCCTAGCGTTTGCTTCATTACTACAAACTTACACAAAAGAGTGGCTTTTTAAGAATAATTATAAGCGATTCTTAACAAAGGTCTTGTTAAACAAGTTGGGCCTCCTCCTCCTTTTACACTTATTTCTTTGCCTACATATGCACTAACCTTGCATCCTGCATTTTCAAGTAATTTTTTAGTAATTGGATTGCCTTCAACTACTACACAATTTCTCGGTGCGATTGCCAAAACATTGCATCCCATACTTTCAAACTCTTCTTCTGGTACTTCGATTAGTTGAAACCCTCTTTTTAATAATTCATTTCGAAACTTGATCGGCATTAAAGGTGAATAGACTACCGCCAAATTTTCATCAACTGGACTTAAAATAGACATTAAATGAAAGACATCTTCTTTCCCTTTATAATGTGGCAGTTCTGCAACGATAACCTGAATTCCATGAGGTTCTACCAATTGCTTTAATTGTTTAATTCCGTCTTCATTTGTTCTATATGTATGACCAACAGCCAATGTTTTCTTGTCTAACCAAGCAAGGTCTCCTCCTTCTAAGGTTCCTGGTGCTTTTATTTGACCTAGAATAATATGACCTTTTTGTTCATAAATCTCTTTTTGCGCTTTTGGTTCATTAACTCTACCTGGTTTTCCCATATTACATAGGATAATTCCAAAATCTGTAGCGATGGATGCATCTCTGCAATACATAGAATCCATACCTACATTTTCATTGGATGGGAAATATTCCAGCCCGATATTATTGTCCTTAAAAATAGATTCAAATTCTTGATATTCTTTTAAGGAGGCTTGTAAATTAGGCTTTGCTAAATAATTCAATTCTTTCCATTGACTCGCAATTAGTTCGTCTGATTGAAAAGCAGCTTTTGCTGATTTTATAAAAACAGTTTCAAGTTTTAAGTATTCTGAGTGATGTGTTTTGCTCATTTCTTTTTAGTTTTATTCCATTGCATTAAGGCATAAAAAGGAATTCCCAATAATAATAGTAAAAATCCATAAAAAACAACATCAGGGCCTGAACCGTAAATTGCCCAAACCGAATACAAAAACCCCAGCAGTCCAAGTACAAAGGTCTTAAGCATGCTATTTAGGTGAATTTTTCGTTCTATTAAAATAATGATATAAGCTGACGATACAAATAAATAGGGCACCAAGCAGGTCAATACAGTAAGGTTAACGATAAAGGTAAATTGATCCACCAGACCTTCTGAGAAATTCATTAACATGACCCCAGAGCTCAATAGACTTCCAATAATCAAGCCTAAAATTGGTGCTCCATTTTTATTTTCTTTTTTAAATATTCTTGGAAACATTTTGTCTTTTGCTGCAGCCATTGGAATTTGAGCAACAATTAAAATCCACCCATTTAAAGCGCCTATCCCAGAAATTGCAGCCCCAGCAGCCACAAAATAACCTGTATACTCTCCACCAATAATTCTTCCTGCTTCAGCAAATGGAGCTGGTGAGTTTTGTAAAATTTCAATAGGTAAAATTCCAAACAAAACTATGGTACCAAATATATAAACACAGGTGGTGATCACGGTTCCAATCATGGTTGCTTTCCCAACATTTTTTTCTGGATTTTCAACATTTTCTGCAGGGATACTGGCGCTTTCAATACCTAAAAACGCATATAATGTTAATGCTGCTACAACAGGAAAAGTGGCAAAATCACTTTCGCCAGTCAAATTAAAAGCCGGAAAATTATCTAGGCTAAAAAAGAACCCACCGATAAGAATAACAAAGACTAATGGCAATAATTTTAAAATAGTAGTTACCACTTGCACTTTGCCAGAAGTTTTTACTCCTTTTGAATTGATCCAGGTAAAAAACCAAATCATACTTAAGCCTACAGCCACCGCCAATAATGAATTGCTTTCTAAAATAGGAAAGAAAAAGCTCAAAGCACCTATAATGGCAATGGCTATTGCTGCGTTGCTTATCCAACAAGAAATCCAATAGCCCCAAGCCACTAAAAATCCGATAAAATCGCCAAAACCTTCCCTAGAATAAGTATAAGGTCCTCCACTTTTATTGACGATAATTTTACTGAGATTACTAAATATTTTAGCAAGGATAATTGCACCAGTCGCTGTAAATAACCATCCCAATAAGCTGATACTTCCAAATTCTGCAAGTGAGGCTGGTAATAGAAATATTCCTGCACCAATCATATTTCCAACAACCAAAGAAGTTGTGGTTATTAGGCCTATTTTTTTGGGTTCTGAACTCATATTTTATGTATTTTTAGATGCAATTCTCGAATATACAATTATTTAACAAAAGACAAATGAAGTTTCATATTGATCCCGATATTAAAAAAGCGCATACATTGCCAGCCTCATTTTATAGAGAAAATGACGTATTTGAAGCACTAAAAGAAAAGGTTTTTTTAAAATCTTGGCAGTGGATAGGTGATAAAAACTTGATCCCTTTTGCACAATCTGTGCATCCTTTTGTTTTGCTTGATGGCTATTTAACAGAGCCTCTTGTTTTAACCAAAAATAAAAATGAAGAAATCAATTGTCTAACAAATGTATGCACACATCGAGGCAATTTAGTCGCTTTAAATTCAGGGAAATCAAAAAAACTTACCTGTTTTTACCATGGCCGGAGATTCTCCTTGAATGGAGATTTTGAGTTTATGCCAGAATTTGAGCAAACTGAAGATTTTCCAAAACCCTGTGATCATTTGCATAAGTTCCCTCTAAAAAAATGGGGACAATTTTTATTTGCGGGATTAAACCCTACTTTCGACATACAAGAGGTCATTGACATCATGGATCAACGTGTCGGCTTTTTACCTTTGGATAATCTAACTTTGGACAACTCACTTTCTAAAGAATATTTAGTAAATGCCAATTGGGCTCTGTATTGTGATAATTATTTGGAAGGATTTCATGTGCCTTTTGTGCACCCAGATTTGAATGCTGTTTTGGACTATGGGAGTTATAAAACAGAGATCTATGACTATTGTAATTTACAAATAGGCTATACTGATGAAGCCATAGAGGTATTTGATTTGCCAAAAAACCACATAGATTATGGAAAAAATGTAGCAGCTTATTATTACTGGGTATTTCCGAATATGATGTTTAATTTTTATCCTTGGGGTGTTTCCATCAATATCGTAAAACCCTTGGATCTAACCAGAACCAAAGTGTCCTTTATCTCTTATGTTTTAGACCCTACAAAACTAAATAAAGGTGCCAGTGGTGATATCGATAAGGTGCAAAGAGAAGATGAGTTCGTGGTAGAAAACGTGCAAAAGGGAGTGAAATCCACTTTTTACAAAGCAGGAAGGTTTTCTCCCACAAGAGAGCAGGGTGTTCATCACTTTCATCGCTTGCTTGCACAATTTTTAAACAGCTAAAAAGTTTCTATATTCCCTGAATATATCAGCAGGAATATTTACTTTTGGTACTTCAAATAATAAAAACAGAATGAAACCAGATTTATTTCAAGCTCCAGATTATTATCAACTAGACGATTTATTAACCGAAGAACACAAACTTGTGCGGGATGCTGCTAGAGAATGGGTTAAAAGAGAAGTGTCTCCGATTATAGAAGATTATGCTCAAAAAGCAGAATTCCCAACCCAAATAATTAATGGATTGGCAGAAATTGGTGCTTTTGGCCCTTATATTCCTGAAGAATATGGTGGGGCTGGACTGGATCAAATTTCTTATGGATTAATCATGCAAGAAATTGAAAGAGGTGATTCTGGTGTTCGCTCTACAGCCTCAGTGCAATCATCTTTGGTCATGTATCCTATTTGGAAATACGGTAACGAAGAACAACGTCAAAAATATTTACCAAAATTGGCCTCAGGAGAATGGATGGGCTGTTTCGGTTTAACAGAACCTAACCATGGATCCAACCCAAGTGGCATGGAAACCAAGTTTAAGGATATGGGAGACCATTATTTATTGAATGGTGCCAAAATGTGGATCTCAAATGCACCCTTTGCACAAGTTGCAGTAGTTTGGGCGAAAAATGAAGAAGGAAGAATCCATGGCTTAATTGTTGAGCGTGGCATGGAAGGCTTTTCGACTCCAGAAACTCATAACAAATGGTCATTAAGAGCTTCTGCGACGGGTGAATTAATTTTTGATAATGTAAAGGTTCCTAAAGAAAACCTGCTTCCAAATAAATCAGGATTAGGAGCCCCTTTAGGTTGTTTAGATTCTGCTCGATACGGAATTGCTTGGGGTGCTATTGGGGCTGCAATGGACTGTTATGACACTGCGCTGCGTTATTCTAAAGAACGTATGCAATTTGGAAAACCAATTGGTCAATTTCAATTGCAGCAAAAAAAATTAGCCGAAATGATTACAGAAATTACTAAGGCACAATTGCTAACTTGGCGTTTGGGTGTTTTGCGAAACGAAGGAAGAGCTACTTCTGCTCAAATTTCCATGGCAAAGCGGAATAATGTAGATATGGCAATTCATATTGCTAGAGAGGCAAGACAAATATTAGGGGGTATGGGAATCACTGGAGAGTATTCTATTATGCGCCACTCTATGAATTTAGAAAGTGTCATTACCTACGAAGGAACTCATGATATCCATTTATTAATTACAGGATTAGACATTACCGGCTTGAATGCCTTTAAATAAAAAACAAAAAAGCTGAGAAAATTTCTCAGCTTTTTTTATAAAGTTTTGTTAAGCAGTTCTCCACTTAATTGGAGTAATTGCAACTCGATTAACTTAGCGTCAAATTTTGTATTGTTATAGGCGATTTTACTATTTGCCAAATTAATTTGAGCCTGTCTAAACTCGATAGAACTTACCTGTCCTATCTTGTACTTTTCTTGCGTTCTATCAAAGTTATTTTGATTCGAAATAACATTCTTTTCTTGGGCCTTTAAAACAAAAAGTTTGTTGTTATAAAGTGAAAAAGTGTTTCGGATGTTGTTTTCTAAAGTTTCCTTTTGCTGTTGAAGCTGAATTTGCTGGGTCTCTAAAGCAATCTTAGCATTGGCAATTCGGGTTTTTGTTCCTCCTCCATCAAATACATTCCATGATAAATTTATCCCTGCATTTAAACCATTGGAGGCCGATTGGGCCAAAAAGGAAGTTTCTGGGTTTTGACTTCCATTCCAACCATAAGAGGCCGAAAGACCAAGTGTTGGTAAATAGTCAGATTTGTTTATTTTAATATTAAACTCACTTATCGCAATGTTTTTCTCGTTTTGTTTTAAAAGCACATTATTTGCTTTTGATTTCATAAGCAAGTCCTCTAAACGCAATAAATTTGCAAAAGTAACCGAAGTCTCTACTTCAAAATTGGTGCTGTTTTGAGTTCCCAAAATAACATTCAATCCCCATTTTTGATTTAAAAATTGTTGCTGAGAATCTATTAAAGCGATGCTATCATTGTTTACATCAACCTCTGCATTTAACAATTCTAGTTTGGTTGATTGTCCATATTCATATTGATATTTTGCGCGTTGTAAACGTTGTTTCGAAATCTTCAATGTTTCTTGCAAACTCTTTGTGTTTTCAGACAATCGAGCAATTTGAAAATATACGGTAAACAATTGCAAATAGGTGTTTTCTATCGTTTCTCTAGCTTGCAATTCAGTTAATTGGTAACGCTCTTTTAATTGCTCAAAATTATACTTTCTACCCATACCGTCAAAAAGTGTATAATTTAGATTTAAAGAGGCGTTATATGACTTCGTAATGGCGCCATCTACACTTGTTGTGCTTCCATCTTGTCTCGTAATCGATTGATTGTCCCTCCTAAAGGTTGCCCCTGATGAAACACCCACGGTTGGCAAATATCCACCATTATAGATACTTGAATTGTTTTTAGCAACAGCTGTATTATTATTTGCAATTTTTATCCCATAGTTATTCTCTAGGGTGATTCTTAAGGCTTCTTCCTTTGTAAGAACCCTTTGAGCACTCACGCAAAATGAGGTCAAGACCATTAATAAAAATAACTGCTTCTTAAGATATCTCATCATCATGTTCAAATTTTGATTCAATAATTGCTCTTTCCACTTCCTCTTTTGTCACTTCTTCTCCAGTCTTTAACCATTTAATCCCAACTTTGATTGAGTTTGAAATGGACAATAACAATGGAAGCATCACCAAGGTTAATAGGGTGGCAATAATAATTCCGTAAGATATGGAAATTGCCATTGGAATTAAAAATTGCGCCTGCCTGCTTTTTTCTAACATCAAGGGTGCCAATCCTGCAACCGTCGTTAAAGAGGTTAAAAAGATGGCTCTAAATCGAGACTGGCCCGCCTTAATTAAGGCCTCATCAAAATGGATTCCATCTTTAAGATATCCATTAAACTTACCTATTAAAACAAGTCCATCATTGACCATAATACCAATCAAGGCAATGATTCCCAACCATGACAGTAAATTAATAGAGAACCCATGCAAATAATGCCCAATGACAACTCCGATCATACTAAAAGGAATCATCAATAATAATAAGATAGGCTGACTATAAGAACGGAAGGTAAAGGCAATTGTAATATAAATTAACAATAAAATTATCGGCCCAACGATCTGTACAGAACTTGTTGTTTTGTTGGCTTCCCTGTTTTGACCTTCATACAAGGGTGAAACTGTCGGATATTTGGAAACAATGGCCGGCATCACTCTCAACTTAATGTCATCCAAAATATCTGTAGCACTTTCTCCAGGGGTTTTCATGTCGGCAGTAATTTGGATTTCTCTTTTACCACTTAAATGATTGATGGCGATATCTCCTCTTGCAATTTCATAGGTCGCAATTTCAGAGAATGGAATTCGTTGACCAGTTGGAGAAATGATCCGCATGTCCTCCAAATCTTTCAAAGATGAACGATCTGATTTTGTATAGCGAACCCATACCTTAATTTCGTCTTGGCCTCTTTGAAAACGTTGTGCTTGAAAACCAAAAAAACCATTTCGAACCTGTGTCATTACGGTTTGTAAATTCAATCCAAGGATATAGGCCTTGTCCTTTAATTGAATATTAATCTCTTTGATTCCTGCAGGGTCGTTATCAGAAATATCCTTTAAAAGTGAATTGCTTTCAAGTACTTCTTTCAGTTCTTTCTTGGCCGCTTTTAATTCAGCGATGTTATTCCCTAATAATGAAACAGCCACAGGACTTCCTCCAAAGTTTCCTCCAGAGCCAAAAATTAAGCTTTCCACGCTGTACATTTTTCCTACTTTATCACGAATGGCATTGGTAATTTCTGGAGATGAAATGTCTCTAGATTCACCTGGCAATAAGTTTACAGTAAGTGTCGCATTTGCAGTTCCTGGGCCCACCCTTTTTATAATGTTTTGAACAACTTGTTCTCCAGTTGATTGCAACTTTGTATATTCATCATTTATCAACCATACTTTCTCTTCGATCACAGAAATAATAGAATCCGTAACCAATTCATTGGTTCCTTGTGGCATCTTTAAAGTAATCTGAACTCGATCACTCGCTACCGAAGGGAAAAAGGAAGTCTTTACAAAACCTCCACCTATGGCACCAAAACTTAACACCAATAAAGCGATAGGAATCGAAAAAGAAACAATTTTATTTTTTAACGAAAATTTCAAAAACGGTAAGTAAAAAGCATCTCTAAAACGAACCAACAAAGCATCTGCTTTTGTGTTGATTCCTGTAAAAAAAGCATCCAGCTTATTTTTTGACTTTTTGTTACGGGTCAATGCCTTAGAATGTGCAATATGAGCCGGTAAAATAATCAAGGCTTCAATTAAAGAAACGCTCAGAGTTAACAAGACTATCGTTGATACCTCCCCGAAAAAACTTCCGATCCTACCATCTATGAAGAAGAAGGTAGAAAAAGCAATAATGGTCGTTAAAATTGCTGAAACTATTGGTGGGATTACCTCCATGGTTCCATCTATAGCGGCTCTAATTGGTGTCTTTCCTTTATCGTAATAATGGTGATAAATATTCTCTCCAATAACGATTCCATCATCCACGAGAATCCCAATTACAATAATCATCCCAAACAAGGAGAGTACGTTAATGGTCACTCCTAATTGAGCAGCAAAAATAAACATTCCAAAAAAGGCAATCGGTAAGCCTGCAGCAACCCAAAATGCCAATCGAACATTTAAAAATAAGGCCAAGAAAAATAAAACAAGTAAGATTCCTGCAATTCCATTTTCCACCAATAATCGGGTACGTTGATTAAGTGTAATTGAAGAATCACTAGATATGTTTAAGCGAACATTGTTGTGTTGCTGATTAAACTTTTCGATATACTCCTTTATTTTTTCAGCAGAAGACAAAAGATCTTCACTATTGGTATTACTTACAGTAATGTCTATAGCCACATTGCCATTATAATACAATCGATCTGGGTTTTCAGACCAAGTGTCATTTATTATTGCAACATCGTTCAATCTAATAATTTTACCGTCGTTACCTGTCTTAACAATGATGTTTTGCATTTCTACACCATAATACGATCGGTTTCTAGCACGAATCAAATAATCTTCAACAGTAGTTTTAATATTTCCTCCGGAAATTAAAATATTGCTATTTCTAACGGCAGTTGCAACTTCTGTAAAAGATAAATTATAGGCTCTAAGGTCATTTTCTCTAACCAATATGGCAATTTCCTCTTCAGGAAAACCAGAAATTGACACCTGAGAAATTCCCTCAACATTTCTCAAGTCGTTTTCTATATCTCTAGCGTAATCTTTTAATGCCTTTAAGGACAATCCTTCACCACTAATAGTAAAACTAATGGTAGGTCTAATGTTTTCTACTTTTGCAATGACTGGTGGCTCCATTCCTGTAGGAAAGGAAGGTACTCGATCAACAGCATTTTTTACATCTGATAAAACAACATCGATGTTTTTTCCTTTTTCTACCTCTACATTAACACTTGCTGAGTTTTCTCGAGACACAGAGGTCACTCTTTCTACCCCAACAATTCCTTTTAAATTGTCTTCAATTTTTAATACAACCCCTTCTTCAATCTCTGCAGGTGAGGCCCCAGGATAGGCTAAGTTGATACTAATTAATTGAGAATCTACCAATGGGAAAAAGGAGGATTTCATGCTGAAAATTCCAAGAAGTCCAAATACGATAAACGCAATGATAGATACATTTACTGCAACTGGGAACTTGATAAAATAAGTGATAATTTTTTTCATTCCTTAGTTGGTTTTATTCATCTTCACAATCATTCCATCATAGGCTCCTGGAGGAATTTGTGTGACGATAATCTCCTTATTTTTAAGTCCTCTAATAACAACGGTCTCACTGTTAAAAAAGACTGGTTGAATCTTTTTTAAGGTTAAAATACTGTCTTTTTCAACGGTGTAAACAGCACTGTTGTTCACTACTAATTTTCTAGAAAGTTCTATAACGTTACTTTCTGATTTGGTGACCAAATCCGCTTCTAGAAACATGCCTTCTTTTAGATTTTTATCCGCAACTTGCACATAAACTTGTATGGTTTGAGAGGTTAAATCTACCTTGCCATTAATTCGAATTATTTTTCCGGAATATGTTTGCAACTTGTCCAAACTGTGGAGCTCCACAGGGCTGTTCACTGCTAAAAAAGAAGCGTAAGATGCGTTAATTGAAACTTCCATTTCAAAAACCGAGGGATCTATAAACTCTCCTAGTTTTTGACCAACTCGTACCAAGGTTCCTGGAGAAACTAGCGCCTCTGTTAAAACACCATCAAAAGGTGCTTTAATTTGGTGTTTCTTTAGCTTTACTTCTAAGTTTCTTAGGTTGTAATAACTCGTAACAATTCCTTTACCCGATATAAAGTATTTCTCCTTATCTGATGAAAATTTAGGCAATTCTGGAGTCGGTTTGTTAAAATCAAACTTTTGAACATAGGTTTCCCATTTTGA
>CBFHUV010000079.1:0-10395 GCA_965659055.1 Polaribacter sp. | reverse complement strand
ATTCCTTCAATCACAAATTCATCCAAAGCTCTTTTCATCTTGTTAATTGCCTCTTCTCTAGTTTGAGCAGTGGTAATTAATTTCGCAATCATCGAGTCATAATTTGGCGGAATCGAATATCCGGCATAAACATGGGTATCAATTCGAACCCCGTGACCTCCTGGTGCATGAAAGGTAGTAATCTTTCCTGGTGAAGGTCTAAAGTTGTTATAAGGATCCTCTGCGTTAATTCTACACTCAATAGAGTGCAATTGAGGTAAATAGTTTTTTCCAGAAATAGGAACTCCTGCAGCCACTAAAATTTGTTCTCTAATTAAATCAAAGTCAATAACCTGCTCTGTAATTGGATGCTCTACCTGAATTCTAGTATTCATCTCCATAAAGTAAAAATTACGGTGTTTGTCTACTAAAAACTCTACAGTTCCAGCGCCTTCATATTTAATGAATTCTGATGCTTTTACAGCTGCTAATCCCATCGCATCACGAAGTTCATCCGTCATAAAAGGAGACGGTGTTTCTTCAGTTAATTTTTGATGACGTCTTTGGATAGAGCAATCTCTTTCAGATAAATGACAGGCTTTCCCATAAGAGTCTCCAACCACTTGAATTTCTATATGTCGAGGTTCTTCAATAAGTTTCTCCAAGTACATTCCGTCATTTCCAAATGCAGCCTTCGCTTCTTGTCTGGCAGAATCCCATGCATCTCTTAATTTATCAGCTTTCCAAACAGCACGCATTCCTTTACCACCGCCACCGGCAGTTGCTTTTAACATAACTGGGTAGCCCATTTCTTTCGCAAGTTTTTCAGTCTGTTCAAAACTTTCTAAGATTCCTTCAGATCCAGGAATACATGGCACTCCTGCTGCAATCATCGTGGCTTTGGCAGAAGCCTTGTCACCCATTTGATCGATCATTTTTCCAGTAGCACCAATAAATTTAATACCATGCTCCTCACATAAAGTAGAAAATTTTGCGTTTTCAGATAAGAAACCATAACCAGGATGGATTGCGTCCGCATTGGTTATTTCTGCTGCCGCAATGATATTGGACATTTTTAAATAGGATTCACTACTTGGGGCTGGACCAATACAAACTGCTTCATCTGCAAAACGTACATGTAGACTTTCTGCATCTGCAGTAGAATACACAGCCACTGTTTTTATGTTCATCTCTTTACAAGTTCTAATAACGCGCAAAGCAATTTCACCTCTATTGGCAATTAATATTTTTTTAAACATCTTTTTTGTATTAAAAATTTAAAACTCGGACACTAAAATTTCTGCAAGAGAATTTAGCGTTCAGTAATTAGAGTTTTTAAAAAAAGCATTATGATGGATCTACCAAAAATAATGGTTGATCATATTCTACTGGTGATGAATCATCTACCAATACCTTAACAATTTTACCTGAAATTTCAGATTCAATTTCGTTAAATAATTTCATGGCTTCAATAACACAAACTGTATCACCTGCATTGATGACACTTCCAACTTCTACAAAATTAGATTTGTCTGGAGATGGTTTTCTGTAAAAAGTACCAATAATTGGCGATTTTATGGTTACATATCCTGCATTTTCATCAACAGCTGGAGCCGCTGGAGTTTCGGAAGCAGCTGGAGCAGCAGGTACAGGCGCAGGAGCTTGCATTTGTTGCATGCTACCCATTGGGTTTCCTTGAATGATGGTTGTTTCTGTATTAGAACCACCAGTTTTAATGGTGATTTTAACATCTTCCATTTCTAATTTCACTTCACTTGCACCAGATTTGGCAACAAATTTTATCAAATTTTGAATCTCTTTAATATCCATAATTCTTGTTTTATTTAGTTGTTTTGAGTTTTTATGAGTTGTATGCCCACTTTAGGTAAATTGCACCCCAAGTAAAGCCGCCGCCAAAAGCAGCAAAAATAATATTATCTCCTTTTTTTAATTGATTTTCATAATCGGCTAGCAATAAGGGTAAAGTACCCGAAGTTGTATTTCCGTATTTATGAATGTTTACCATCACCTTCTCGCTTTCTAAACCAATTCTGTTAGCTGTTGCTTCTATGATTCTGTTATTTGCTTGATGTGGCGCTAACCATTGAATATCTTCTTTTGTTAAGTTGTTTCTGGTTAACATTTTTTCTGATACATCTGCCATATTAGACACTGCAAATTTAAATACTGTTTTTCCTTCTTGTCTAACTGAGTGCTGGTTGTTGCGAAGTGTTTCTTCTGAAGTTGGTAGGATAGACCCACCTGCATCAATTTTCAAAAACTCTCTACCTTGACCATCACTTCTTAGATATTCATCCTGAAGACCCAATCCTTCATTGTTTGGTTCAAACAAAACTGCACCAGCTCCATCTCCAAAAATAATACAAGTAGCACGGTCTGTATAGTCAATAATGGAAGACATTTTATCAGCACCAATAAGTAGTACCTTTTTGTATCGACCAGACTCTATATAGCTTGCTGCTGTAGACATTCCGTAAAGAAAGCTAGAACAGGCTGCTTGTAAATCATAAGAAAATGCATTAATGGCTCCAATTTCGGTTGCAACATAAGCTGCTGTAGAGGCTACCGGAAGGTCTGGTGTAGCAGTGGCAACTATAACTAGATCTATTTCTGTTGCCTTCGTAGTTGATTTTTTTAGGAGGTCTTCACAGGCTTTAATTGCCAAGAAGGAGGTTCCTTTTCCTTTTTCTTTGAGAATTCTACGTTCTTTAATACCAGTTCTTGATGTAATCCATTCATCATTGGTGTCTACCATGGTTTCTAACTCCTTATTGGTTAGAATATAGTCTGGAACGTATTTTCCTACTGCTGTAATTGCTGCAGTTATTTTTGTCATAATGATACCTTATTAGTAAAAAACAGGTTGTTTTTTCATTAAAAGCGAATAGTCAAAGTAATGAAATTTATTTTACATTTTTGTGCAAAACACTTCAAAAACTCTCGTTTTTCATAAAAAACCAAAAAAAAACTCTCAAAATAGAGAGTTTTACAAGTTTTAAAAAACAGTAATTAAGCTTCTGCAGACGCAGCTTCTAAAACTACTTGTCCTCTGTAATATAATTTACCTTCATGCCAGTGAGCTCTATGGTACAAATGTGCTTCTCCAGTTGTAGGATCTACAGCGATTTGAGGAACGCTAGCTTTGTAGTGAGTTCTTCTTTTATCTCTTCTAGTTTTAGATATTTTTCTCTTTGGATGTGCCATTTTATGTCTTTTTTTCTGTTATTATATTTTTTAATTTATCCCATCTAGGGTCTACATCTTCTGTAGTTTTTTCTTTGGTAACTCTTAATTTTTCTAATTTCTTTAAAGCTTCAGTTTCCAAGGTGCCGTCCAAAACCTTTGGATGCACTCTTTTGCTTGGAATTGACAAAACAATCATTTCATAAATGTACTGTGCAACATTCATTTGAAACTCAGAATATGGGAGAATCAATAATTCTTCATTGTCATCGTTAAATTCATTAGCAAACTTAACAAGTAAAGGAAGCGCTGCATGTATTTCTTGATCAAATTCTTCACCACTCACATCACAAAGAACGTTTACCGTTCCAGTGGAAGTAAAGTTTAATGTTAACATCGTACTCTTTTTATCTAAAACAAGAGTAACTTTAATATTCGCATCAAAAAATTCATCAAAATGAAAAGCTTCAAAGAACGTATTGTCAATTTGATATTCAAATGTGTGACTTGCTTCCTTTAATCCGATATAATGGATATTAAATTGTTTCAAGTCCTTCATCTATAAAATCAATTTGAGCGTGCAAAGATATAAAAAAATGTTTTATTCTATACTTATTATTTAAAAAAGTAAAAGTTTCTATTTATTTCACTGCAAGGCGATTACGCGTAAGCTTTTTGTATTCACTTCTTTTCTTGTAAATTTCAATTCCACTAAACAATGCTTCTTTAAAAGAGGCTTCATTCGCTTTGTTTTTACCTGCAATTTCGTACGCTGTGCCATGGTCTGGAGAGGTTCTAACTTCTGAGAGTCCAGCAGTAAAGTTTACACCATTACCAAAGGATAGTGCCTTAAAAGGAGCAAGTCCTTGATCGTGATACATGGCTAAAATTCCATCAAACTTTTCATAGGCATCCGAGCCAAAAAACCCATCTGCTGCATAAGGTCCAAAAACTAACTTTCCAGTTTCTTTAATTTGAGCAAGACTCGGTCTAACAATTTCATCGTCTTCCTTTCCAATAACTCCTTTATCTCCACAGTGTGGATTCAGACCCAAAACAGCAATTTTTGGTTTGCTAATGCCAAAGTCTTCAACAAGAGATTTGTGCATTAGGTTCACTTTTTTTTCTATAAGTTCATGATTGATGTGGTTTGCAACTTCTGAAATAGGAATATGACCTGTTATTAAACCAACACGCAAGCTGTCAGACATGAGTATCATTAAACTTTCTCCTTCTAACTGAGATTCTAGGTATTCTGTATGTCCGGCAAAGGCAAAATCATCTGATTGAATGTTTTCCTTATTAATAGGAGCAGTGACTAAAACATCAATGGTGTTATTCTTTAAACATTGTGTGGCTGCTTCTAAAGATTTTAATGCGTACTGACCGGCTATTTTTGTTGCTTGTCCAAATTCTATTGGAACTTCTTCCTTCCAAATATTCAATAAATTTATTTTTCCGTGAGTCAACTGGTTGATGTCCATAATTCCGTGAATATTTACTTCAGAATTTAGTTGTTTTTTATGGAAAGAGATAGTTTTTGTAGAGCCAAATAAAACAGGCGTGCAAAAATCTAACATTCTTTTATCATCAAAAGTTTTTAAAATCACTTCAATACCAATTCCATTTAGGTCTCCAATAGAAATTCCAACAACTATTTTTTCTTTTTTATCCATGATTTATGGTTCGATATTGTTAATTTTGATTCTTGCAAAAATAACGAATTTAAATTTAGAATCCATGTTTACAGGAATTATAGAAGGTTTGGGAATCATAAAAGAGATTTCAAAAGAAAAGGACAATCTTCATCTTACTATTTCTTCTCAATTTACTGAAGAATTGCAAATAGATCAGAGTGTTGCGCACAATGGAATTTGCTTAACAGTAGTGGCAATTTCTGATGATTGTTATACCGTTACAGCCATTAAAGAAACCATACAAAAAACGGCTTTAGGCTCTTATCAGGTTGGAGATACTGTCAATTTGGAAAGAGCGATGAAGTTGGGAGATCGTTTAGATGGTCATATCGTGCAAGGGCACGTAGACGAGACAGGTGTTTGTAAGTCGATTACTCATGAAAACGGCAGCACTGTATTTCGTTTTTCTTATAATTCTAAAATGAACAATATCACCATAGAAAAAGGATCTATAACTGTAAATGGTGTTAGTTTAACAGTTATAAATTCTGAAGAAAATGAATTTAGTGTTGCAATAATTCCATATACCTTGGCACATACTACATTTCAAAATTTAAAAATTAACGATGTTGTTAACCTAGAATTTGATGTTATAGGCAAGTACGTGAGCAGACTAAACGCCTTAAGAAATTAAATAAAACTTATTTCAGTTTTTAATTCCATAAGCCACTCCCGCAAGTAATAGAAGTGATATACCTCCGTCAATTGGCAATCCAGGTGGTCTTGGCGGTCTTTTAGGTGGGGGCACTGCTTGAGCTTCTGCCAAAGTCACAAAGACTAAGGATAGAATAAGCGAAAAAACAATCTTGTTTTTTATAATGAATGTAATTTATAATCAAGGATCTTTAGTAAAATCTCCTATAGTAAATTTACGATATTTTGAGAACAAATCAAAATAATATAAACCTTTTGTGGACCCACCAGGGCTCGAACCTGGGACCCTCTGATTATGAGTCAGATGCTCTAACCGGCTGAGCTATGGGTCCTATAAAAGTTTGGCAAAATTACTACTTTTTTAAATTCTGTCAAACTATTTTTTAATTAATGTTTTATTTTTAAAAGGTTCTATTCATAAGACCTTTTCCAAACAATCGAAGATTGTCTTTTGAAGATTCAGAAATCGACATCTGGTCTACAATATCAAAGGCTATTGCAGTATAATGCTCCAATTGATTTTTTAAATACTCTGGGCTCTTACTTTTTTCGAACAAACCTTTCGCTGTATTTATTTTTGTAGCATTGTCAGTGCTAGCTGCATTGTATAGGCTAATCAGTTCTTTTTGATCTTCTGTAGACGCTAGTTCGAGGGTTTTTAAATATAGGTAGGTTTTTTTGTTTTCGATAATATCACCACCTACTTGCTTTCCAAAAGTTTCTGGGTCGCCAAAAGTATCTAGATAATCATCTTGCAATTGAAATGCGATTCCAAGATTTAAACCGAAGTCATATAATTTTTGTGCCTCATCGTTAGAAGCTCCTCCAACAATTGCACCCATTTTTAAGGCAGCGCCAATTAGAACCGATGTCTTTAAGGAAATCATATGAATGTATTCAGGGATGGTTACATCGTTTCTAGTCTCAAAGTCAATATCCAATTGTTGTCCATCACATACTTCTATGGCAGTTTTGCTAAACAACTTGGCCAGTTGCTGAAACACCATAGGTTCGTAATTTTCAAAATATTGATAGGCCAAAATTAGCATAGCATCTCCTGATAGTATTCCAGTATTGAGATTCCATTTTTTATGAACAGTTTCAAACCCTCTTCGCAGCGGAGCAGCATCCATAATATCATCATGCACCAAGGTGAAATTATGAAACATTTCTACGGCATAAGCAGCAGGTAAGGCTTTTTTAAAATCTGTATCATAAAGAGAAGTACCCATCAAGGTTAAAATTGGGCGAATTCTTTTGCCTCCTAGCTGCAAAATATATTTAACAGGTTCATAAAGATTTTTGGGCTCTTTAGAAAGGTTTTGGTCGTTGAGATAACTTAAAAAAGTTTCTTGAAATTTATGTAAATCCACGCGCTCTAGTTTTGTAGCAAAAGTAACAAAGATTTTCTTTCTAAGAAGGCAATGTTAAATAATCGCAAAAACTTTGGAAACTTTTTTGGTTTTTAAAGTTTCCTTCGTACATTTGCGCCCTATTATGAAAGACAAAATATTAGAAAGATCTGCTGAACTTTTTTTAAACCTCGGGTTTAAAAGTGTTACCATGGATGATATTGCCCAAGAATTGGGTGTGTCTAAAAAGACCATATACAATCATTTTAAAAATAAAACCGAGCTTGTTGAAGGAGTTACCTCAAGTATTTTTGAGCATGTATGCACAGGGATTAATCATATTTGCTCTCAGGACCAAAATCCTATTGAGGAATTGTATGAAATCAAGCGATTTTCCATGCAATATTTGAAAAATGAAAAGACCTCACCGCAATATCAATTAAACAAATACTATCCTAAAATTTATGCATCGCTTAAACAAAAGCAATTTGACCTGATGCAAGATTGCGTGGTTCGAAATTTAAAAAGAGGTGTTGAAGTTGGAATGTATCGAAAGAATATCAATGTAGACTTTGTTTCGAGAATCTATTTTCATGGAATGGTAGGAATCAAGGATCTCGAATTATTCCCCTTGCAAAAATTTTCTATGGATGAGATTCTCGAGCTGTATTTAGAATATCATCTAAGAGGAATTTGTACAGAGGCTGGAATTGAAAAAATGAATCAAATAATAAATAACAGATAAATAATGCGATATAAATTAATTGTTTTAAGCACCTTGTCTTTTGTAAGTATAGGTTTTGCTCAAGAAAAGAAAACAATATTTTCTTTACAAGAAGCGATCAACTATGCCTTAGAGAACAATTTTAACGCTAAAACTGCAGACAATAATATTGAAGCTGCAAAACAAAAGAAATGGGAAACAACCACCATTGGACTACCTCAAGTGAGTGCCAAAGTAGATTATCAAAACTGGCTTAAACAACAGGTTTCTTTATTGCCAGCAGAAATTACTGGAGGTGCCCCAGGCACTTTTGTTCCGGTGACTTTTGGAACCAAGCAAAACATAAATGCAGCCGTCACTTTAAATCAATTGATTTTTGATGGTTCTTATTTGGTAGCGCTTCAATCGGCCAAAACCTATTTAAAAATTTCACAACAGGCCAAGGAAAAGACAGAACTTTCTATTAGAGAGGCTGTGATCAATGCGTATGGAAATGTTTTAGTTGCTGATAAAAGCATTGAGATTTTTGAAAAAAACATGCTGGTTTTAGAAAAGAACTTGCGTGATGCTAAAAAGATTTTTCAGAATGGTTTTAATGAAGAAGAAGATGTAGAGCAACTTCAAATTACCTTTTCAACGGTAAAAAGTCAATTGGACAAAACCAAAAGATACAGAGACATCGGTTTAAAAATGCTCAATATTTCTATGGGAAATTCTATCGATAATCCCTTGATTTTATCAGACACTTTAGAGGGGGTTATGAATGCGAATATCGATTTAAACCTGTTAAGCAAAACCTTTAGCTTGGAAAATCATATCGATTATAGAATTGCAGAAAATGACAAAACGTCGAAAGCTTTGTTAATGAAGTTAGAAAAAAGTAAGGCCTTACCATCTTTAACAGCTTTTGTTAATTATGGATACCAGGGAAACGCTGATGACTTTTCTTTTTTCAATAGCCAGCAGCAATGGTACAATTCTTCTTTGTTAGGTGTGAGTTTAAAAGTTCCAATTTTTAGCAGCTTTCAGAGACGTTCTAAAACTCAACAAGCAAAAATAGAGTTGGACAATGCCGATATTAAATTGGATCAGATTAAAGAACAATTAAATTTAGGAGTGGCTTCGGCAAAAAGTGATTATACTTTTAGTGTAGAAAATTATGATACAGCCAAAAAGAATCTTGATTTGGCAGAACGAATCGAAAAGAAGCAACAAATTAAATTTTTCGAAGGAGTTGGATCAAGTTTCGACTTGTCTCAGGCTCAAAATCAATTATATACCCAACAACAAAATTATATTCAATCTATGTTAGATGTAATTGCTAAAAAAGCAGCTTTAGAAAACGCATTAAACATCCCTATAAATAAGTAACCAATTGTCATGAGAAAATTATATATACTATTTGCCTTTACCCTTGTTTTAACATCTTGTGGAAACAAAGAAAATAACGCTAGCACTTTGACTATCATTTCTAATGGAAATATCGAAGACATTAGAGCGAAGAAAAAAGAAATTGAATTGGAATTGAAAGCTGTTACAGATCAATTGGATTCTATTAATGTGGCCTTGGCCAAATTAGACACGATTAAAAAATTGCCTTTGGTGACGACCTTTGTATTACATGCAGAATTGTTTAACCATTATTTAGAGATTCAAGGAAATGTACAAACCAAACAAAATGTATTGGTATATCCAGAAATGCCAGGAATTTTGGAAAAAGTGTATGTTAAGGAGGGTCAAATAGTTCAAAAAGGAGATCTTTTAGCGAGTATTAATGACGGTGGTTTAGGCCATCAATTAGCTCAGTTAGAAACTCAGGAGGCTCTTGCCAAAACCACCTATGAAAGACAGCAACGTTTGTGGGATCAAAAAATCGGTTCTGAAATGCAATACCTTCAGTCAAAAACGAGCTATATGTCTCAAAAGAATATGGTTGCTCAGTTAAAAAGTCAAATTGAGAAGACCCAAATAACGGCGCCTTTTGATGGTATCATAGATAATGTATTTAAAGAGCAAGGAACTGTTGTAGGACCGGGTGCAGGCTCTGAAGTTTTTAGAATCATTAATTTATCTGATATGTATATAGAGGCAGATGTGCCAGAATCCTATATCCGAGCCATTACTCAAGGTAAAAAAGTAGAAGTGTTTTTTCCAATTTTAGGAAAGACCATTGAAGCAACAGTGCGTCAGGCTAGTAATTTTATCAACCCAAACAATCGATCGTTTCGGGTAGAAATTGCGGTTCCTAACCCAACAGGAGAAATCAAACCAAATTTAACGGCCAAGTTAAAAATCAACGATTATAAAAATGAGAAAGCCTATTTGATTCCGCAGAGTATCATATCTGAAAATGCTGATGGACATCAATATATTTATGTGGCTACAGACAAAAACACCAGCAATGAGGCCGTCGTAAAAAGAATGATCATTACAACAGGTAGAACACAAGGTGACGTGATTGAAGTATTAAACACCTTTGAAAAAGGAGTTGAGATCATCGAAGAAGGAGCAAGAACGGTTAATGATGGTCAAACTGTAAAAATAATCAACAAACAATAGCCTGTTATGACAAAAAAGAAAAAACAAGTAGATAAGGAATTCGGGCTATCTTCTTGGGCAATACACAATCAAACCACCATTTATGTATTAATGGCTTTGATCCTGTTTCTAGGAATAGGTGCCTATTTTAGTATGCCAAGAGAAAGTTTTCCAGAAATTAAGGAAACTAAAATTTATGTAAGCTCAATTTATCCTGGAAATACTGCCGAGGATATCGAAAAACTAA
>CBFHUV010000078.1:0-10431 GCA_965659055.1 Polaribacter sp. | reverse complement strand
GCACTTCTCTTACTTGTTTCTTGTCAGAGCAAAGAACAAGTTCCTTTTTATAAAAAGTATGATGAAACTGCCGAATTAGCTGCGCAGCAAAAGCATCGTAATAATCGAATGAAGTTTAAACTACTTCAATCGAAGTATTTAGATATGAATGCTGTTTTTAAACCTTTTGAAAAAGAGCTGTCTACATTCACTGAATTAGATTATACAAACTTAAAGCCACTAATTTTAGAGGAAAACATTCCTAATTTACAGCAAAAAATAAAAGAAGGTTCTTTAACTTATGAAAAGCTAACCCTATTTTATTTGTATAGAATTCGAAAATTTGAAAGTGATACTACCTTGTATTTAAATAGCATCATTGCTCTAAATCCTGAAGTGTTGAAAGAGGCACGAAAAAAGGATAAAGTAAATAAGGAGAGCATTGATGACTTTAGTTTGTTTGGTATGCCTATCCTTTTAAAGGACAATATTAATACCAAAGGAATGGCGACTACTGCTGGGGCAATAGCCTTAGCAAATAACAACAATACTGAAGATGCCTTTATTGTGGAAAAACTAAAAGCCAATGGCGCTTTAATTTTAGGTAAAGTAAACCTAAGTGAATGGGCTTATTTTTTCTGCTCAGGTTGCCCGGTTGGCTATAGCGCTGTAGGGGGACAAACTTTAAATCCTTATGGAAGAAAAATATTTGAAACAGGTGGCTCTAGTGCTGGAAGTGGGGTTAGTGTGGCTGCTAATTTTGCGGTGGCAGCAGTAGGAACAGAAACATCAGGTTCCATCACATCACCTTCAAGTCAAAACTCGGTGGTAGGTTTAAAACCGACTATTGGGGTTCTTAGTAGAACAGGAATTGTTCCTATTTCAAGTACTTTAGATACTCCTGGTCCTATGACCAAAAATGTAATTGACAATGCCATATTTTTTAAAGCCATGTTGGGTTATGATGCAAAGGATGCTGCTTCTGTTCAAAAAGAAATACAACCTCTGCAAAAAGGCTTTGAATTGAATTTGAAGGGCAAACGATTAGGAGTCTTGACAGCATTGCTGTCAGATTCTATTTATAATGCAACTGTTGAAAAATTAAAAAATGCAGGAGCAGAGATCATTGAGGTAACACCACCAAATATGCGATTTAACGGTTTTATATCTATTTTAAACATAGACATGAAATACGATTTACCTAAATATTTTAAAAATGACGCTGATCCCTCGGTTAGTTTTAGCAATCTAGAAGATGTAATGGCTTTTAACACTAAGGATTCTTTATTGCGCATGCCTTATAATCAAGCCTTGTTTGATGGGATTTTAAATGATAAAACAACTCTCGATCAGTTGGCTGAAATTAAGAAAAACTTAAATATTGAAGCGCGGAATTTTTTAGGAGCCTTAAGTTCAGAGAATCTAGATGCAATCTTATCTATAAATAATTATCATTCTAGTGTTTCAGCAGCATCGAATCATCCAACGTTAACGGTTCCGATGGGTTATAAAAAATCGGGAGAGCCGATTAGTTTGACTTTTATAGGAAGTCCGTTTTCAGAAAGAAAACTCTTGGAGGTAGGAGCGGCTTTTGAAAATTTGACAAAAGTTAGACGAGCACCTACCAACTATAATGATTGATAATTTAAATTAAGCTTTTGTGTTTATTTCATTGTAGAGTTGGTAAACGGTTTTCACCATTAATGTTTTAAGAAGGCAATAGTTATTTTTATATTTTGTTCATTTAGGCGCTAAAGTATGGTATATTTGCAGCCTAAAATTTTACTTGACAATGCGCACAAAAACGATCAAACAAAATAAAATCAATGTAGTTACTCTAGGCTGTTCAAAAAATGTTTATGATAGCGAAGTATTGATGGGACAATTGAAAGCCAATGGGAAAAATGTTGTTCATGAAGATGTAAATGATGATGGAAATATTGTTGTGATCAATACCTGTGGATTCATTGGAAAGGCAAAAGAAGAATCCATAGATACCATTTTGCATTATGCGCAACGCAAGGAGGCAGGAGAAATAGATAAGGTATATGTTACAGGCTGTCTTAGTGAACGATATAAGCCAGATTTGGAGCGTGAGATTAGCAATGTGGATCAATATTTTGGAACTCATGATTTACCAAATCTACTCAAGGTTTTAGAAGCAGATTATAAGCATGAATTAATAGGGGAGCGTTTAACGACCACTCCAAAACATTATGCATACTTAAAGATTGCCGAAGGTTGTGATCGACCATGTTCGTTTTGTGCCATTCCTTTAATGCGCGGAAAGCATGTTTCGACTCCTATAGAAGAAATTATTATAGAAGCCACAAAACTTGCTGAGAAGGGTATTAAAGAAGTAATGTTAATCGCCCAAGACTTGACTTATTATGGCCTCGATATTTATAAAAAAAGAGCCTTAGCAGACTTATTAAAAGAGTTGGTTAAGGTAGAAGGAATTGAATGGATTCGTTTGCATTATGCTTTTCCAACAGGTTTCCCAATGGATGTTTTAGAGGTGATGAAAAGCGAACCAAAAGTTTGTAACTATTTAGACATTCCTTTACAGCACATCAATACCGAATTGTTGAAATCAATGAAACGAGGAACAACCCACGAAAAAACAACAGCATTGATTCATAAATTTAGAGAAGCTGTTCCAGAAATGGCAATTAGAACTACTTTAATTGTTGGGTATCCTGGTGAAACAGAGGCAATGTTTCAAGAGCTAAAAGATTGGGTCGAAGAAATGCGATTTGAACGATTAGGAGCCTTTGAATATTCACACGAAGAAAATACAGGTGCCTATGTCTTAGAAGATGATGTGCCGGAAGAGGTAAAGTTTAGACGTGTAAATGAAATTATGGAAATTCAATCTCAGATTTCGTGGGAGTTGAATCAAGAAAAAATAGGAAAAACCTTCCGTTGCTTGTTTGATCGCAAGGATGGAGAATATTTTTATGGTCGCACAGAATTTGATTCACCAGATGTTGACAATGATGTATTGGTAGATGCTACTCAGCATTATATCAAATTAGGTGAATTTATAGATATTAATATTTATGATGCCGGTGATTACGATTTATATGGTATACCTGTAAAGGCTTAGGCCGACTCATAAAAACCCTCTTCTATAGGAACTATTATAGGTATTTCTTACTGTTTTTAACAAAAAAAAAGCCCGAGTATATCGAGCTTTTTTTATGAAATTTTATTTTTAAAGTTGTTTCATACTTGGATTGGTCATAAAGATAGCATTGACAAAAAACAATTTTCCATTGTCCCAAAAACTGCGAAACAAAGGATTGTCTATCATATAAATTACACTTCCTCTTCCCACTCGATCCTCTCCAAAAATTAATGATTTTTTAAGGTTTACCAAGGTTTTACTCCCTGCAAAACCAGAGATTGTTGTATTGTCTTCAAGTCGAACAACCGTATTACCATTTTTTAAATAGTCGTAAGCTGTACTTCCTAATTTTAAACTAAAATAGCTTTGCTCATAACCAAATGCCAATGGATGACTATTATCTACTATTGTTTTAAAGATAGCACCAGTAATACTATTTTGAATGCCTTGTCTCTCTTGTTCGTCATAATTAATAAAGTGCTCATCAAGATCTGCTTTGTCCTCGACTTTGTCATCTTTATCTTCTTTTTTATTTTTCAGAGAAAATCCATCTTTTCCAGCAAAGAGACGATTCGCATTTCCAATGGCAATAACTTTACCACCTTTTCGCATCCAGCTTTTTAAATCATCTAATTGATTTTTTCCAAAAACACTTCCATAAGAGCCATTCGGTAATATTAAAGTATGATAGTTTTCTAACATTGATGTAGAAAAATCTTCAGAATTAATGGCCGTATATGGGTATTTTAATTCTTGTTCAAAGAAGTATTGAATTTCTCCAAAACTCAATGAAGAAGTTGCGTTTCCAGATAAAATTGCAATTTTTTGATTCTTAATCTCTTTTACTTCAGATGAACCCATGTCTGGACCAATTTCGGAAAATCCTGTACTTATAGTTTCACTAGTTTTATGATGCTTGTTTGCAATTTGAGTAATCGAGGCATCAAAATTTGGTATATGTGTGTTGTCTCCTCTGGTAATAATTAAAGAACCCTTTGGCAATTGCTTACCACTATTTACCATGTCTTTATTCGTAAAGCGCACTCTAAATTTCTTTTGAAGCAAGTCTGCCAATAAAGAACCGTCAGATACATGGTTCCAAGAAAATGTATATGCATAAGCATTCGTGTTCATTGGGTTTTTTACAGATACCATTGGTTTGATTTTTCCAGAAACCAATCGTTCACTAGCAATCGTTTTTAAACCATAAGCATAAGGAATAGACCAAGCAGTTATATCATAGGTGATAGAGTCACTTAATTTGGCAGCAGGCTCAAATAAGGCTTTTACAAGTTTTGCTTTGGGTTGGTTTGTAGAAACTATCAAATCATTAGAGGTGGTTCTCATGTTTCCTTTCTTGTTTTCCTGATAATCAAAACCTGATACAGATTGTGTACCTGCAAAACTGTATTTTATTTCATGTTTGTTTAATAAAGTAATCAGCTTGTCTGTTTTGCTTTTTGGACCCTGCATTACATAACTTTTATAAGTAAAATCATCTTCTTCAAAGTATTTTTTAAACTCACTATTTAGTTTTGAAGCATTTTTTGAAGCCATTTCTACGGTAGAAATTCCAGTAGTAGTATGATGAATCAATCGCTTCCAAAGGGTTAATTCTTCACCATCAGCTTTTAGTATTCCCAAACCAGCCATACCATGTCCTGCTTGCTCATAAGTCATCCCAATGGCTCCGTTATAGGTTGGGTACGTATCACCATAACTTGGATAAAGTAGATCAAAACTTTCTTTGGTGAAATAGTACCATCCGTTTTTATCAAAATATTTGGCATTGTTTTTTCCAATTTGAGTTTGGAAATCACGTTGCCAATCTGTAATCACCTCATGATAAGGCTCTACAGCTGGTGCAAAATAATAAGGATTGTTAATTCCTTGCTCGTGAAAGTCAACGTGGATATGAGGAAGCCATTTATTGTAAACCTTTAAACGACTTTGGGTTTCTATCTGTGTGGCCCAGGCCCAATCTCTATTCAAATCAAACAAATAATGATTTGGTCTTCCACCTGGCCATGGTTCATTATGCTCTCTGGCATTGGCATTGTTATTATAAGGATTGCCAGCCATTTGATTATACCAATTTACATAACGATCTCTTCCATCAGGGTTGATACAAGGATCCATAATGACAACTGTATTTTCTAAATAATTACTGTCCTCTGTGATTAATTTGTATAGGGTTAGCATAGAAGCTTCTGTAGAGGATGCTTCGTTTCCATGAACATTATAGCTTAGCCAAACAATAGAGATGCCATTTAGCTCAGTGCTTTTTTCAATGCCTGCATTGGTAAGGTGTTGTTTTCGGATGTTTTCTAAATTTTCAATATTTTTCTCTGATGAAACAAATGAAACAGATAAGGTTCTAAGTTCATTGGTTTTTCCATATTCTTTAAACTTAACCTTGTTGGATAGAGAAGCTACATATTGAAAATAAGCCACTACTTTGTGATGAGGAGTAAAGCGAGACCCAAGTTCATAGCCTAAAAATTCACTAGGTGACTGTATTTTTTGAGCAGTTACCGAAAAACTTAATAAGGCTGTTAAAAAGAAAAGATAGAAGGTTTGTTTCATGTTCGTTGATTTTAATAAAGCACCAAAGTACTAAATTATTTAGAATACCTAAACAATTTCAAGTGTCGTTAATTCTTTGTTAGATTTTTATAGAAGTTTCGACCAACCATCAAAAAATTGTATTTTTATAAAAAATATTGAGTACATGATTACGAACACAGAGGATGATTGTATGGTCCTAGATCAAAAAGACTATAAAAGTCATTGGAATCAAGCTTATGAAAAGTCTCCAACAGAAAAATTAGGATGGTACGAAAAGCATTCTGAGCCTAATTTAGCACTTATTGAAGAACTCCATTTAACAAAAGATGCCGCTATTTTAAATGTTGGATCTGGATCTTCTACCTTAATTGATGATTTACTTAAATTAAACTATACAAATCTTATAGCCTCTGATATTTCATCCAAAGCTTTATCAATTTTAAAAAGCCGCTTGGAGAATGAAAATGATAAGGTCAAATACCTATTAGATGATTTAACTCGACCTACGATTTTGTCAAAATTAAAAGATATTGATTTATGGAATGATCGAGCGGTGCTTCATTTTTTTGTGAATGAAAAAGACAGAAAATCCTATTCGACCTTAGTGCAAAGCAGTGTTAAAAAGGGTGGATTTGTTATTATTTCTGCATTCGCTAAAGAGGGAGCAAAAAAATGCTGTGGTCTTGATGTGGTTAATTATAACTTACCTATGATTCAGGAAGTGTTAGGTGCTGATTTTGAAGTTCAAAAATGGTTTCATTATACGTTTACCAATCCAAACGGAGACCCAAGACCTTATATTTACACCTTGTTTAAAAGAATAGCGGCCTAAATGAAAATTTCTCAGATACCCTTTAAAAAGACTGGATTTTTCTCTAAAATAATGATTGATTATTTGGAGCAAAAGGAATCGGTACGCCCATTTTACAATCATTTCTCTAATTTTAAAGGTTTTGAAAAACAATTGATAGAGAAAGAAAATTCTTATTCCCAGGAAACGAGAAAGGTTTTGGTCGAGGCGCTAAATAACCAATACAAAGGTTTTGATATTAGTGCCGAAACGCAGAAGAATTTAGAAGTATTGAAGGTTAGCAATACATTTACTGTGACAACGGGACATCAACTAAATTTGTTTACGGGTCCTTTGTATTTCTTATATAAAATATTTTCAACCATCAATCTTTGTGAAGGTTTATCAGAAAAACACCCAGGCAAACATTTTGTGCCAATTTATTGGATGGCTACTGAAGATCATGATTTTGATGAGATTAATTATTTTAAATATCAAGGCAGCAAAATAGTGTGGAATCGCTCAGATGGTGGAGCTGTGGGACAATTTTCAACAGAAGGTTTGGAGACGGTTTTAAGTGAGTTCTCAAATAAATTAGGAACTTCCAAAAATGCGCAGTTTTTGAAAGACTTATTTGAAAAAGCATATACAACTCATAAAACATTAGGGGAGGCAACTCGTTATATAGCGAATATTTTGTTTGGTGAGTATGGTTTGGTTATTGTTGATGGCGATGATAAAAAATTAAAGCAATTATTTGCACCCTATGTTAGAGAGGAATTAAAGGACCAACTTTCTTCTAAAAAAGTAGCTGAAACCAATAAAGAATTAGAAAAGCATTATTCCATTCAGGTCAATCCACGAGAAATAAATTTATTTTATTTATCTGAGAACAGAAGAGATCGAATTGTATTTGAAAATGGAGTTTATAAAATTCATGAAACGAATACAAGTTTTACATTCATAGAAATAGAGCAGGAACTTGCAAATTTCCCTGAACGTTTCTCTCCAAATGTAATTATGAGACCGCTCTATCAGGAAGTTATTTTGCCAAATTTGGGCTATATTGGAGGTGGTGGAGAATTGGCCTACTGGATGCAATTAAAAGCTTATTTTAACTCGGTGAATATCCCGTTTCCTGTATTAGTATTAAGAAATTCTGTCCAGGTTATTTCTGTAAAACAACAAAAGAAGCTTGACAATTTGTCCATTTCTTTAGAAGAATTGTTTTTAAATCAAACAGAGTTATTAAAAACAAAAGTTATAGAAAATTCAGAAATTTCTATTGATTTTTCAAAGCAAAGAAAACTCTTAGAAACACAGTTTAAAGACTTAAAAGCACTGGCAGGAAAAACGGATTCCTCTTTCATTGGCGCTGTGAATGCACAAGAGAAAAAACAGTTAAATGGACTAGATCACCTTGAGAAACGATTGTTAAGAGCTGAGAAAAGAAGACAACATGATTTGGTTACCAGAATTGTTGCTTTGCAAAATGAGCTACTTCCAAATCAAAGTTTAGAAGAACGTCAGCGCAATTTTTCTGAATATTATGAAGCGTATGGAGTGGATTTTTTATCAGCATTAAAGAATTCTTTATACCCTCTAGATGGTTGTTTTACCCTAATAGAGCTTTAAACTTTTGTAAATCTATCCTCGTATAGACCCAATTTCATGACAGCGAATTCTAAAAATTTTCACCCGAAAAACAAACACAATAATGGCTATGATTTCGATCTTCTAGTGAAGTCAAATCCAGCTTTAGAAGCGCATACCTTTACAAATTCTTATGGCAATATTACAGTTGATTTTTCAAATCCACTAGTGGTTAAGGAAGTAAATAGGGCTTTGCTGTTTGGATATTATGGACTCACATCGTGGGAGTTTCCAGATGAGAATTTATGTCCTCCGATCCCTGGCAGAGTCGATTATATTCATCATTTAAAAGATTTAATTGACAGTTCTGAAATTACTGAACCTATTTCTGTGTTGGATATTGGTACTGGGGCAACTTGTATCTATCCTCTGTTAGGAGCAGCTGTATATAACTGGAATTTTGTTGGTACTGATATTGAATTGGATTCTTTAGATGCTGCACAAGACATTATAGATGATAATGATTTAGATGCTAAAATAAAATTGCGCCAACAATTTGATGAAGCTCATATTTTAAAAGGTATTTTAGAGCCGGAAGACGCATTCACCTTAAGTATGTGCAATCCTCCCTTTTTTAAGTCGGCAGAAGAGGCACGAGGAGCCAATCGCAGGAAGACTCGAAATTTAGGAACCAATGCGGTTCGGAATTTTTCTGGAAACCAAAATGAACTGTGGTATATTGGTGGAGAAAAAGCATTTTTACACACGTATTTGTATGAAAGCTCCTTATTTCCGAAAAGCTGTACCTGGTTTACCTCTTTGGTTTCTAAAAAAGAGAATGTCGAGAGTTTACAAGCGTCTGCAACGAAATTAAAGGTAAGTCAATTTAAAGTGATCCCCATGCATCAAGGGAATAAGGTTACTAGAATCGTTGCTTGGAGTTTTGTGCAATAAAAAAACCGTAAGATTTGCTAAGCAATTCTCTCACAGTTTTTTCATTTTTAAATAGCGTTTAATTACTTCTTTTCTTGAAGTTGCTGTTGGACCTCTATAAAACTATTTGTAGTTCCCTTGCTAAAAGGAATTAAGTAAAAGATGTATTGATGTTTTTGTTGTGCATCTATTTGATAGGCTTTTTGTGGTTTTGAATACCAACTGTCATCACCGGCCAAACCTCTTTGTTGCATGTCTATATTTAACTGAATCAAATCTCTTTCTACAATATCTGTGGTGTGTTTGCTATAATTTGCGTTCTTATTGTTTTTGCTATAGTCCAATCCATCTGTAATATCAAAGTCTTCATTTAACATATGCAGTGCAGTTATGCTTAATTGCTGTGAAAAAGGAGCTGCAATTAATAAACCCTCATTATTTTCATTGCTTAGGGCCATCCAACGCACATCTGTTCTGTTTCCGTTTTCTTGTGGTCTAATATAGGGAACATACATGTCTTTAACTAGAGAAGTATAAACATCAATTAAACTAGATGATTTTCTGTCTTGGTAATTTTCCCACGGACCCCGGCCATAATACGTCACAGCGTCATAATTCTTAGGGATTTGCATGCGCATACCCACTCTAGGAATGTCTCCTTTATAGCTCGAAGCATTCAAGCTATTTGCTATCTTAATCATACCGTTTCCATAGATGGTATATACTGTTTGATGCTCTGTTTTGACCCCAGAAAGGGCATATTCTATTGATACTTGTACACTGTTGTCAGAACTAACTGTATATTCGAATTTCGTAACTTTAGGAAACAGACTCGCTTCTTTCCAAGCAATATTGTTTCGTTCCATAGCACTCCCCAAATCATTATCAGTAGGAGCTCTCCAAAAATTAATTTTTGGGCCTGCTTGATTTTTGATCAATTCTTTAGCCTTATACACATAGGAGGTAATTTGACCAGAATTTTTATCAAAAACCAACTGCATATTCAAAGAACTTAATTGCAAGTTTTTTACAGAATTGTTTATTTGAAGCGCAGTTCCTTTGTTCATTTGAAGCTCTTTTAATTTGAATTTTTTAGCCAAATATAATTGCTCTTTAGCCACTTCAAAGCCCTTAGGCAATAAAGACCATTCATTTTTTGTACGGGCATTAATAAAGATGAAATACTCGGTATTCTCTTTAAAATCAACGCTGTCTAAGGAGATTCTAACGAGTTTACTGGTGTGGGTTTCTACATCTAGATCTGCTAATTCAATTGTTTTTAAAACTTTGCCATTCGCTTTTATTTGAGCAGTGAAATCAAATTGATTTAGATTGGTAAAATCATATAAGTTTTCAATTAAAATACGTTGTTCGTTAAATCCATTAAGCCCTTCATCTTTAAAATTAATGTATTCATGTGCTTTTTTAACTTCATAAA
>CBFHUV010000077.1:0-10548 GCA_965659055.1 Polaribacter sp. | reverse complement strand
CCAAAAAAACCTGACCACTATCTGGTAAAGTAATTTGATTGATAATTCGAATTAATGAAGTTTTTCCAGCTCCATTAGGACCTAACAATCCAAATACACTTCCTTTTGGAACATTTAAAGAGATGTTGTTTAAAGCAGTATAATCTCCATACTTCTTAACAACATTTTGAATTTCTAATAAATTATGCATAGTATTTTTTTAAAATAGGTCCATCTAAAGACCGATGACAAACTTAAGTATTTTCTATAAGATATGCCTGAATTTACCAAACTAGTATCTCTCTAAAATATAAAATTTACTATGCGTGCATAATTTTTTTCATTTTACTATGCATGCATAATATTTTTTTATATATTTGAACAATGGATAAGGAAAAATCAATAGACCATCAGTTAAGAGCAACTTGGCAAGCAGTTGCAAAGCTTTATAATGAGCAGGCTGCTCAGCATAATAGCACCATGGCAACAGCCTTTGTATTACTCAATATTGATTACGAAAATGGCACACCTTCTACTGCTTTAGGACCTCTAATGGGGATGGAACCTACAAGTTTGTCTAGAATTTTAAAGACTATGGAAGAAAAAGGGGCTATCTTAAGAGAAAAAAATCCTGATGATGGTAGAAGTGTCTTTATTAAACTGACCAGTTTTGGGAAGAGCATGCGAAAAATCTCTAAAGATTCCGTTATCCAATTCAATGATGTTGTGCGTCAACACTTAAAACCTGAAGAAGTTGAGACCTTTTTTAAAGTTACCTCAACCATAAATAAATTAATAGCCGATAAGGAGATTTATAAAAAGATCAAGAAAAAGGCTGTATAAATACAAACAAAATGACTAGAAGAATTAAAAAAGTAGCCATCATAGGTTCTGGAATTATGGGAAGCGGAATTGCTTGCCATTTTGCCAATATCGGTGTTGATGTGCTTTTATTAGACATTGTACCCAGAGAATTGAATGCTTCTGAAAAAGCAAAAGGATTGAGTCTTGAAGACAAAATTGTTCGGAATCGCTTAGTTAATGATGCTTTAACTGCTTCATTAAAATCGAAGCCCTCTCCTATTTATCATCAAAAATTTGCTAGTAGAATTACTACAGGAAACATAGAAGATGATATTGCTAAGGTCGCTGAGGTAGATTGGATTATGGAGGTGGTTGTGGAGCGTCTGGATATTAAAAAAATGGTCTTCGAAAAACTAGAAAAATACAGAACTCCTGGTACACTAATTACTTCGAATACGTCTGGTATTCCTATTCATTTTATGAGCGAAGGCCGCAGTGAAGATTTCCAAAAGCATTTTTGTGGAACGCATTTCTTTAACCCTGCTCGTTATTTAAAATTGTTTGAAATTATTCCAGGTCCTAAAACCACAGCCGACGTTTTAGACTTTTTAAATGGTTATGGAGAGCAGTTTTTAGGAAAAACTTCTGTTATTGCAAAAGACACTCCTGCTTTTATTGGTAATCGTATTGGTATTTTTAGCATCATGAGCTTGTTTCATGCGGTTAAAGAGATGGACTTAACCATAGAAGAAGTTGATAAGTTATCTGGCCCTGTAATTGGTAGGCCAAAGTCTGCTACTTTCAGAACTGTCGATGTGGTTGGATTGGACACCTTAGTACATGTGGCAAATGGAATCAAAGAAAACTGCCCAAATGATGAAAGTTTAGATTTATTTACCCTACCTGATTTTATCGATACCATGATGAAAAACAATTGGCTAGGGAGTAAAACAGGTCAAGGTTTTTACAAAAAAGAAGGAAAAGATATTAAATCTTTAGATTTAAACACCTTAGAATATAGAGAAAAAAAATCAGCGAAATTTGCAACGCTAGAGCTTATCAAAACCATTGACAAGGTAGTCGATCGTTTTAAAGTTTTAGTAAATGGAAAGGACAAAGCGGGTATTTTTTATCGTAAAAGTTTCGCTGCATTATTTGCATATGTTTCTAATAGAATTCCAGAAATTACAGATGAAATTTACAAAATAGACGATGCCATGAAGGCTGGATTTGGCTGGGAACACGGTCCTTTTCAAATTTGGGATGCCATTGGAGTTGAGGCTGGTATTACTATGATGAAAGATGAAGGAAAAGAACCAGCTGCTTGGGTGACAGACATGTTGAGCTCTGGGTCTACCTCTTTTTATTCCGTTAAAGATGGCGCTACCTATTGTTATGATGTGCCAAGTAAGACGCAAGCTAAAATTCCGGGTCAAGACAGTTTTATCATTTTAGACAATATTAGAAAATCAAATCAGGTATTTAAAAACTCTGGTGTGGTGATCGAAGATTTAGGTGATGGTATTTTAAACTGTGAGTTTCAATCAAAAATGAATACCATTGGTGGTGATGTTTTGGCCGGTTTGAACAAGGCTGTTGATTTAGCAGAAAAAGATTTTCAAGGCTTGGTCATCGGAAACCAAGGCGCAAACTTCTCGGTAGGTGCCAATATTGGAATGATTTTTATGATGGCTGCAGAACAAGAATATGATGAGCTAAATATGGCGATCAAATATTTCCAAGACACCATGATGCGCATGCGTTATTCATCGATACCAACTATCGCAGCTCCACACGGAATGTCTTTGGGTGGAGGTTGTGAATTATCAATGCACGCAGACAAAGTAGTTGCTGCTGCAGAGACTTATATCGGATTGGTTGAGTTTGGAGTTGGTGTCATCCCTGGTGGAGGTGGATCTAAAGAAATGGCTTTAAGAGCTTCGGATACTTTTAGAAAAGGAGATGTAGAGTTGAATGTATTACAAGAGTATTTCTTAACTGTCGCAATGGCTAAAGTAGCTACTTCGGCCTATGAAGCTTTTGATATGGGGGTTTTACAAAAAGGTAAGGACATCGTTGTGGTTAATAAGGATCGTCAAATTGCCACAGCAAAAGCCCATGCAAAACTAATGGCGGAAGCCGGATATACACAACCTGTAAAACGCCACGATGTTAAAGTTTTAGGAAAACAAGCACTAGGAATGTTTATGGTTGGAACCGATGCCATGGAAGCCAGTCACTATATTAGTGAGCACGATCAGAAAATAGCCAACAAACTAGCTTATGTAATGGCTGGTGGTGATTTATCTGAACCGACATTGGTATCTGAACAATATTTATTAGACATTGAGAGAGAGGCCTTCTTGAGCTTGTGTACAGAGCGCAAAACACTTGAGCGTATACAACACATGTTAAAAACAGGAAGACCACTTCGCAATTAAAGTCCCATCTAAATCTTCCCAATGGGAAGACTATAAAATTGGAAACAAAAAATGGAATCTATAAATTAAAAAAATAACCCGTACAAATTCCCTTTCCTATGGAAAGGGTTAGGGATAGGATTATGAAAACAGCATATATAGTAAAAGCATATAGAACCGCAGTTGGAAAAGCACCTAAAGGAGTTTTTCGCTTTAAAAGAACCGACGAATTGGCTGCCGAAACCATTCAGTACATGATGAATGAATTGCCGCAGTTAGATAAAAAACGCATCGACGATGTGATTGTAGGAAATGCAATGCCAGAAGGTTCGCAAGGTTTAAACATGGCTCGATTAATTTCATTAATGGGCTTAGACATTGTTGAAGTTCCAGGAGTAACTGTCAATCGTTTTTGTTCTTCAGGAATCGAAACCATAGGTATGGCTACTGCTAAAATTCAGGCTGGAATGGCCGATTGTATTATTGCCGGAGGTGCAGAAAGCATGAGTTCTGTGCCCATGACAGGTTATAAAACAGAATTGAATTATGACTTAGTAAAAGCAGGTCATGAAGATTATTATTGGGGTATGGGAAATACTGCAGAAGCTGTTGCGAATCAGTTTAAAATTTCTCGTGAAGACCAAGATGAGTTCGCCTACCACTCTCATATGAAAGCATTGAGAGCGCAAGCAGAGAATCGTTTTCAAGATCAAATTGTACCTATTGAAGTTGAGCAAACTTATATAGATGCGGCTGGAAAAAAAGCTACTAAAAAATATACCGTAACAAAAGATGAAGGACCAAGAGCTGGAACTTCTATAGAAGCATTGTCAAAACTACGTCCAGTATTTGCTGCCAATGGTAGTGTTACCGCAGGAACCTCTTCTCAAATGAGTGATGGTGCCGCGTTTGTATTGTTGATGAGTGAAGACATGGTGAAAGAATTAAATCTAGAGCCAATTGCAAGAATGGTGAGTTATGCAGCTGCTGGGGTAGAGCCAAGAATTATGGGAATTGGACCGGTTGCAGCAATTCCAAAAGCTTTAAAACAAGCTGGATTGCAACAAAAAGATGTAGAACTAATTGAATTGAACGAAGCTTTTGCTTCGCAGTCATTAGCGGTAATGAGAGAATTGAACCTAGACCAAAGTATCGTAAATGTGAACGGTGGTGCAATTGCCTTAGGACATCCCTTAGGTTGTACAGGTGCAAAATTATCTGTGCAATTGTTTGACGAAATGCGCAAACAAAATATGAGTGGTAAATACGGAATGGTGACCATGTGTGTGGGAACTGGGCAAGGAGCTGCTGGTATTTATGAGTTTTTGAAGTAAGAATAGGAAAATAGAGTGGAGAGAAAAGAATAGTGATTTATATGTGTGCAAAGCAAAGACATAATTACAAGAATTTAAAAATTTGGAAACTCAGTTTAGAGATAACAAATGATATTTCAGACTTGTTATTAGAGTTTCCGAAGCACGAAAGATATGATTTGAGCTCACAAATAAGCAGATGCTCTGTTTCAATGCCGAGCAATATTGCTGAAGGTTCATCTAGAACTGATAAATCATTTATTCATTTTTTAGATATTTCACTAGGATCATCTTTCGAATTAGGAACACAATTACTTGTTGCAAAACATAGAAAGTATATAAACGAAAACAATTTAAAAAAGCTTGAAGAAAAAATAGAAGAATTCCAAAGAATGACGATGGGATTTCAAAATAGTCTTAATTAAGTCTATTCTCTATTTTCTTTCTTCTATAATCAATAAAAATTATGAGCACAGAAAAAAAAGAATTATTAAGAGGAGGTCAATTCCTAGTTAAAGCAACCAATTGCGAGGATGTCTTTACTCCAGAAGATTTTACAGAAGAGCAAAAGATGATGAAAGAAGCTGTTATGGAGTTTAATGATCGTGAAATCATACCTCATAAGGCACGCTTTGAAGCAAAAGACTATGCCCTTACAGAAGAAGTAATGCGTAAGGCTGGTGAATTGGGTTTTCTAGGTGTTTCTGTGCCAGAAGCTTATGGTGGATTAGGTATGGGCTTTGTTTCTACCATGCTTACCTGTGATTATATCTCTAGTGGAACTGGTTCTTTTAGTACTGCCTTCGGAGCACATACTGGAATTGGAACCATGCCAATTACCCTATATGGAACTGAAGAACAAAAAGCGAAATACGTTCCTAGACTTGCTTCTGGTGAATGGTTCGGTTCTTATTGTTTAACAGAACCTGGAGCTGGTTCTGATGCTAATTCTGGAAAAACTACTGCTACCCTATCTGAAGATGGAAAAAGTTATAAAATTAATGGAGCAAAAATGTGGATCTCAAATGCAGGTTTCTGTAGTTTGATGATCGTATTCGCTCGTATTGAAAATGATAAAAATATTACAGGATTTATCGTTGAATATGATGGGGCTAATCCTAATGGAATTACTTTAGGAGAAGAAGAACACAAATTAGGAATTAGAGCCTCGTCTACAAGACAAGTCTTTTTTAATGATACGGTAGTTCCTGTTGAGAACATGTTGGCAGGTCGTGGAGAAGGATTTAAAATCGCCATGAATGCATTGAATGTTGGACGTATCAAATTAGCGGCAGCTTGTTTGGATTCTCAACGTAGAATTACCAGCATTGCGGTAAATTATGCCAATGAGCGCAAACAGTTTAAAACAGCTATTTCTGAGTTTGGTGCCATCAAATTAAAATTGGCAGAAATGGCAACCAATACCTATGTTGGAGAGTCTGCTTCTTATAGAGCAGCAAAAGACATAGAAGATAGAATTACTTTAAGAGAAGCTGCTGGAAACACACATCAAGATGCAGAACTTAAAGGAGTGGAAGAATACGCTATCGAGTGTTCTATTTTAAAAGTAGCCGTTTCTGAAGACGTACAAGCTTGTGCTGATGAAGGAATTCAAATTTTTGGAGGAATGGGCTTTTCTGAAGAAACGCCAATGGAATCTGCCTGGAGAGATGCAAGAATTTCTCGTATCTATGAAGGAACTAATGAAATCAACAGATTGCTTTCTGTAGGTATGTTGGTAAAAAAAGCTATGAAAGGTCATGTAGATTTATTGAATCCAGCGATGGCAGTACAAGAAGAATTAATGGGAATTCCGTCTTTTGAAACTCCTGATTTTTCTGAACTTTTTGCTGAAGAAAAACAAATATTAGCCAATTTGAAAAAAGTTTTCTTAATGGTTGCTGGTGCAGCTTTGCAAAAATTTGGTGCAGAATTAGAAGAACATCAACAACTATTAACTGCAGCCTCTAATATCTTGATAGAAATTTATATGGCAGAATCAGCCTTATTAAGAACTGAGAAAAATGCGAAACGTTTTGGAGAAGACACTCAGAAAGAACAAATAGCCATGACCCAGTTGTACTTATACAACGCAGTAGAAATTGTATCTAAAAGCGCTAAAGAAGGTATTATTTCTTTTGCAGAAGGAGATGAATTACGAATGATGCTGATGGGTTTAAAGCGTTTTACAAAGTACACAAACTACCCAAATGTAATTGCTCTAAGAAATAGTATTGCAGAGAAGGTAAAAGCAGAAAATAAATACTGCTTCTAATAAAATTACCCGAAAGGGTTTACAATTTTCTTGAACTTTTTAATAGGTTTTAGAATTTAGTTGTTTGTAGAAAAGATAGTTGTTTAGGCAACTATCTTTTTGTTTTTATAAGGTTTTTCCAAAGCTAAGCATCACCGGAATAGCAACTCCGTCATTTTGCGGCGAAATGTTTCCATTCGAGTAATGCATTATTTTTAATTCAAAATTATATTTTCGGTGTTTTCCAAAAAAAGCTCCTATGCCCATAAAATCTTGATAGGTTAATTTTGGTCCGGTTGGAAGATTATCAATGTTTTTCTTGGTAAGATAGGTAGGCCCGATAATGGAATAATTTAAATACATATCAAAATTCTTGGGTCGGTATACATAAAAACGAATGACAGGAAAAATAGAAAAAGCAAATACGTTTGTTCGAGTTGCTTCTGTTTGAAAACCAGTAATGCTTACTCCCCAATCGAGGGAAAATAATTTTCGAGAGCGATAAGCTGTTTGTTGATATACAATTGAAAAAGTATGTGCAGCGCGTGATTCTCCTAACCAAAAAACAGGAATCCCTATCCCTTTGGTCTTTCCAACACTAAGGTTCATAGAAAAAAACTGATTGGCTAAAAAACCAAATTGACTGCTGCTGTATGCGATTTGAATAAATCGTTTCGGAAAAAAGTATTGTTTATCAGCCTCATAATCTTCAGCTAGTTTTCGAGGTACCTGTTTTACACGATACTGTAAACCCACACTAGATTGAAAGGTAGAAGGTTGATTGTGCGTTTCAGAGGCAGGCAAATACATGATATTCAGTAGAAATCTCCACTTTTCATTGAGTTTGTATGACAGTCCTAAACCTGTGACCAAGGTTGCGTATTGTGCATTTTCATAAACGGTATTATAATCTATTGTAAAACCGACTCTTGCTAGGTTTCCGATACCTAGCTCAGCAAACAAAGAAAGCTTGTCTGTAAGTCTAAAATCTTTTTGCAAAGACAAGGCCAATATTAATTATATTCTCAAATTGAAACCATGAGGCTGGTCTCATCACTCCAAACTGAATTCCAAGATCTTCTCTTAAACGATACCCCAGCAAAAAACGCCCAGAAAACATGTTTTTCTTAACACTTTCAGAAACATAGCCAGGCTCTAAATTGGCATCTGTATATGGATAATAGACCGCACCAAAACTAAAACTATAGTAGGTCTTCTCTAAAAAAGGAGAGAATTGAGTGCTTATTTTTTTTGTTGTGCAATTCCAGAGAAAACACTTAGCAAAAAGAGAAGAAAAATACTTTTTTTCAAATTGTAACAGTTTAACTAGTCATCAAAGCTAAAGAAATAATTGCATCCAAACACAAAAGAGACCGTTTCCACGATCTCTTTAAATGATTTATGTAAACAAATGCTATTCTAAAGCTCCTAAATAGCGCTCCGCGTCAAGGGCTGCCATACATCCAGTTCCTGCTGCTGTTACTGCTTGGCGATACTCTTTATCTTGAACATCTCCTGCTGCAAAAACACCTGGGATATTTGTTTTAGTAGATTTTCCTTTGGTAATTAAATACCCTGTTTCATCCATTTCCAAAACTCCTTTAAACAAATCAGTATTTGGTGTATGTCCAATAGCTATAAAAACTCCGGTTACTGGAATGTCCATTTTTTTACCAGTTTGGTTGTTTACGGCTCTTACCCCTTCTACCACATTGCTTCCTAACACTTCATCTATTTCTGTATTGTAAAACACTTCTATATTGGCTGTTTTATCAACTCTATGCTGCATTGCTTTTGAAGCTCTCATAAAATCCTTACGAACCAACATGGTTACTTTTTTACAGATATTTGCCAAATACGTAGCTTCTTCTGCGGCTGTATCTCCTGCTCCTACAACAACAACATCCTGACCTTTATAGAAAAACCCATCACAGGTTGCACAAGCAGAAACTCCTCCGCCAATTAGACGTTGCTCACTCTCAATTCCTAAATATTTAGCAGTTGCTCCAGTAGAAATAATGACTGTATTGGCTTCAATTTCTATGTTTTCATCAACAATAACCTTATGAATTCCTCCAGCTTTTGTATTAAAATCAACTTTGGTCACCATTCCAAAACGGACTTCAGTACCAAAACGCTCAGCTTGTTTTTGCAAATCATTCATCATTGCGGTCCCATCCGTACCACTTGGATATCCTGGAAAGTTATCTACTTCTGTAGTGGTTGTTAATTGACCACCCATTTGCATACCTGTGTACATTACTGGTTTCATATCTGCTCTTGCTGCATAAATAGCCGCAGTATACCCTGCAGGTCCAGAACCAATAATCAAACATTTAATTTTTTCAGCCATTATATTCTAAATTTATCGAATGCAAATGTATTTTTTTTAAATCTATTAGTAAAGATTTTTATATGATAAATTCCAATAGCCAAATAAACAGAATCAATTCTAAGTTGCAAACAATTGTTTCTTCTTTATTCTTTTGGAAGCAGTTTTACAATTCCAAGTTGTTCAATACCCACATAGATAAAACCGTCATTTCCTTGCAACACAGAACGCACTCTTCCCAAACCTTCTAACAATTTTTCTTCTTTGACTACTTTACCATTCTTTAAGATCATATTGGCCAAATACTGAAACTTTAATGAGCCCACTAATAAGTTTCCTTTCAACTTTGGATACTGATTACTGGTCACAAATGTCATCCCACTTGGCGCAATTGAAGGTGTCCACTGATACAAAGGTTGTTCCATGCCTGGCAAAGCAGTATAATCTGTAAACTTTGTACCACTATAATTAATACCATAACTAATTTTAGGCCAACCGTAATTTTTACCTTTTTTAATAATGTTAATTTCATCCCCTCCTTGCGGTCCATGTTCATGTGTCCAAATCTCACCTGTATAAGGATTAAGTGCCATTCCTTGTGGATTTCTATGACCAAAACTGTAAATCGCTTTTTTGGCTATATTTTCGTTCACAAAAGGGTTGTCTTCAGGAATTTTACCATCGTCATGCAAGCGATATACTTTTCCTCCATCTTTGGTAATGTCCTGTGGATTTACATCTCGATCTCCTCGATCTCCAACACTGAAATACAGATATCCTTTTCTATCAAAAGCAACACGAGAACCAAAATGCTGTCCTCTTCTGCTATTTGGACTTGCCTTATAAAGCACCTCTTGATTAATGAGTTTTGCTTCCTGAAGTCTTGCTCTCATTAGGGTGGTATTTGCTCCTTCTCCTGGTCCGCTATCAGAGGCATAGGTGAAATAAATCCAGCCTGTATTTTTATAATTTGGATGCAGTGCTATTCCTAACAAACCCCCTTGACCTTGTATCTTAATCTTTGGTACTCCAGAAATAAGTTGCTTTTTCCCATTTTTAAAATGAATCAATTCACCCGATTTCTCAGTGATCAACATGGAGTTATCTGGCAAAAAAACAAATCCCCAAGGTATGGTCAAATCAGAAACAACGAGCTCATAATCTTTTACAGTTGACTGATTAGATTTCGGAAAAAAGCTAATCAGAACAAAACTTAAACCCATTAACACAAAAACTCTCAAGGTATTTTTCATAATTTTATACTTAAAATCTTTTTACAATATAGAAATATTATAGTATGTTTGCAATCCCAAAATATACGGGTTTGTTTCATATTTCTTTTAAGAAATTTAGGCAGAGCACAAACATCTTTTCGGGGTGTAGCGTAGCCCGGTTATCGCGCCGCGTTTGGGACGCGGAGGTCGCAGGTTCGAATCCTGCCACCCC
>CBFHUV010000076.1:0-10575 GCA_965659055.1 Polaribacter sp. | reverse complement strand
TAAAGACCCTAAAAGAAAATGTCGATACCTTAACCCTAACAGCAACACCGATTCCAAGAACCTTGCAGTTTAGTTTAATGGCGGCACGTGATTTATCTGTAATTACAACACCACCGCCCAACCGTCATCCTATAGAAACTCATGTCATTCGCTTTGGAGAAGAAAGCATTCGAGATGCGATCTCTTATGAAATTTCTAGAGGTGGTCAAGTATTTTTTATTCATAACAGGATAGAGAATATTAAAGAAGTCGCTGGTTTGTTGCAAAGGCTTTTGCCTTCTGCGAAAATTGGCATTGGTCATGGCCAAATGGAAGGGAAAAAACTAGAGGCCTTAATGCTGGCTTTTATGAATAATGAATTTGATGTTTTGGTTTCTACCACCATCGTAGAAAGTGGATTGGACGTACCCAATGCCAATACGATTTTTGTGAATAATGCCAACAATTTTGGGCTTTCAGATTTGCATCAAATGCGAGGACGTGTTGGACGTTCTAACAAAAAAGCCTTTTGTTATTTTATCACCCCACCTTATCATATGATGACCGATGACGCCCGAAAGCGAATTACAGCTTTGGAGTTATTTTCGGATTTAGGCTCAGGAATTAATATCGCCATGAAAGATTTGGAGATTCGTGGAGCAGGAGATTTATTGGGCGGTGAACAAAGTGGTTTTATCAATGATATCGGTTTTGATACCTATCAAAAAATCTTGCAGGAAGCCATTGAAGAATTGAAAGAAAACGAGTTTAAAGAACTCTATCCTCAGGACTTGTCAAAACCAAAAGAATTTGTAAAAGAAGTACAGATAGATACTGATTTCGAAATTCTTTTTCCTGATGATTATGTAAATTCTATAACAGAACGTTTAAATTTATACAATAAGCTAGGTGAGTTAACAAACGAAAAAGAACTGTTGGTTTTTGAATCAGAAATCAAAGACCGATTTGGAGAACTTCCAAAAGAAGTGAAGGCGTTGTTAGACAGCGTTCGAATTAAGTGGTTGGCAAAAGAACTAGGGCTCGAAAAAATTATTCTCAAGAAAAAAAGATTGGTGGGTTATTTTGTATCTGAACAACAAAGTGCCTTTTATCAAACAGATGCTTTTGGCAAAATGCTACACTATGTGCAGCAAAATGGAAAGACCTGTGTGATGAAAGAAAAAGAAACCAAAAATGGTTTGCGCTTATTGGTTACCTTTATTCATATAGACTCGGTTAGCAAGGCCTTGTCTGTGTTAAAAGCCATCTAATGGAGAAAAGTCATTCAAAGCATCTTACAGAGTTAATACTCGCCACCCTGTTTATAAGTACTTCAGGGGTTTTAGGACGTTATATTGATGTGCCTGCACCTGTATTGGCCTGGGCTAGAGCTTTTATCGCTTTCTTTTTATTATGGGGATTTTGTCGGCTAAAAAATATTGACTTAAAAATAAAAACACACAAAGATCGCAGGGCGTTTTTAATTGGTGGAATCTTTATGTCCTTACATTGGATTTCATATTTCTATGCCTTAAAACTGTCAAATGTAGCCTTGGGGATGCTTTCCTTGTATACCTTTCCTGTTATTACAGCCTTACTTGAGCCGCTGTTTATGAAGACTCCTTTTAATAAAATACATGTTTTTTTAGGGCTTTTGGTTTTAATTGGCGTTTATATTTTAGCCCCTGATTTTAATTTAGAGAGCCAACATGTGCAAGGAATTTTACTAGGGATATTTTCTGCTCTTTGTTATGCCATTCGTATACTCATCATGAAACAACAAGTTAGAAAATACCATGGATCTATGCTGATGTTTTATCAGTTGCTTATTATTAGTGTATTGTTAGCTCCATCTCTGTTTTTTATGGAAACCTCAGGACTTAAGAGTCAGTTTCCTTTTGTGCTCTTACTCGCACTCATCACCACAGCCATTGGCCATACCATGATGGTCTTATCCTTCAAATACTTTGCGGTGTCTACCGCCAGTATTATTAGCAGTGTGCAACCCGTATTTGGAATTATTTTAGGGGTCATTTTCTTGGCAGAGATTCCTAATTTAAACACTTTTATTGGAGGCTTTTTGATCTTGACCACTGTTGTCATTGAAAGTGTGCGGTCGAAGAATAAGTAGATTATCATTTAAAAATGACAACCTACTTTTGAACTATTTAACACCTATTTTAATGTGTTTGAAGATTAAGTAAATACTAAAAATCATTGGAATGGAAATTAAGGCTTTATACCTTATAAAAAAGTTTTCCCCAAAAACACCAACAAGCAATAAATAAACAAAAAATGGAACTAATGAAAAAACAATAAATTTTAAGGTTTTATTTTTGCTTTTATAAAATTTTAATGCTTGTCTATTAATCAAGAGAAAAATTAAAAATAAAATTGAGAAATAAAGAATGCTATCATCTTTTTCAGTAAAATAAATCACACTTATACTTATTGCACCAATAAAGTACAATACAAACAACAATACTAATTCCTTTATATTAATTTTCATAACAAATCAATTCAAAAAATCCACCCAAACATTATATAATGTGATTGCATTTGCAGCAGCCGCTGAAGCAGCGATAGCCCCTCCAATTTTACCTATTACAAAAGCTGCAACACCTGGCACGATAGCAAAACTTGCTGAACCAACAGTAATCGTAATACCTATAGCCCCTCCAACTACTCCTCCAACCACATATCCGGCTAGATCAGCAGCAATTATAAGATAATTCTCGTCTAAATTATTACTTTTAGCTAATTTAGGACTATTTTTTTAAATTCGTAATTTTTCCAAAACTGTGCCGAATGTTTTACTATAGCTATCCCTCCTAACGCATATTTTTCTTCAGGATTCCAATTATGTGACAAAATTATTTTTTCGTGTTTATTAATTACCTTCTCTATAGCTTCATAAGCTTCTTTTTTATTTGAATATTTTTTTGCCGTTACTCTAAAAATATCTTCTAGTAAGTTTTTTGTAAATTCTTCATCTTTAATACTTGCTTTGTTTTTTAAAGATCTTTTTGCTTTCTTTAAATTAATTTCTGTATTTAAAACAGTTTTTGCTAAATCAAGGCTAGAATAATTATCTCCATCAAACCATTCGTTTAAATTTAATTCATTATAAATATTTTTTTGAATTTCAATTGTAGACTTTGTTTGGGGATCAATTTTATGATATGTATCGTTCATTATAGAAGAAAATTCAGTGACATAATCATCAGATAAGAATTCAATTTTATTCCAATCTTTTTTTTCAAAACTTTTTTCTAAATTATTAGTAAACTCTTCCATAAATGCATTGTGAATAATTCCAATATATTCTAATGGATTAACTAAACTGGGCGGTTCGATCTGTTGTTCTTTACTACAGGCAAAAAATAGTACACCTAAAAGTAGTACAGATGTGATTTTTGATATTCTTTTCATTTAATTTAAGTTTTTAAAATAGTTTATACTTCATTGTAACAGATATACATCTGCAATATTATACATGGTTTTAGGAACCAAGTTAATGGGTCTTAAAAAATCTAAAAAAGAAAGTACGCAATTTTTATAGGTTTCTCTTTTTGGGGATTTGCTATTAATTTTCAGAAAGAGACAGCGCTATCTTTTTCTAAAAGGTATTCAAACCTAAAAAAAAAAAAAAACGAAATCACCAAGAATAAATCGTTTTTCTTTAAAGTTGTTGTCTAGATTTATAAATTTCGTGTTGCAAATTTCTAGGCAAATTCTTATAAATGTATTGTAAACACAGGGGTTTTATCAAAAAATAATTCGTTCTCGGTAAAAACATTCTATTTTGTTCATGTTACTACTTTTTTCACCTTTTATAAATCAAAAATGTTTGTAGGATGTCATTCCCAACTTGATTAAGAAACTATTTAGAGTTCAAATAAAATTCTTTAAACCGCCTCAAACAACTTTCCAGGCAAAGGCTGCACCAAGCCCTTCATTTCTAATTGAAAAAGTAAACTTGCCAATAAAGGCAATCGAAGATCACATTCTATGGCAATGACATCTAACAATTGCTTGCCCTCATTTAGCAAATAATCATAGACTTTTTGCTCTAAAGGTTCTAAGCTTACAAAGAGTTGTTTTTGTATCGCAGGCTTTGTTTTTAGAGGCTGGTCCCAATTTAAGAGTTTGGCAATATCTGCTGGACTTGTTACCAAGGCCGCCTTGTGGTTTTTGATAAGTTCATTACAGCCACTGCTAAACAAATCAGAGGTTCTTCCAGGAATCGCAAAAACATCTCTGTTGTATGAGTTGGCTAAGTCTGCTGTAATTAAGGAGCCTCCCTTTTCTGAGGATTCAATGACTAAGGTGGCCTGAGAGATTCCAGCGACGATTCTGTTTCGCTGTATAAAATGTTCTCGTTTCGGATCTTCTTGATGCCAAAACTCAGTGATGAAACCCCCATTCTCTTTTACTTGATTTACATATTTTTTATGAACCTTTGGATATATTTGTTCAAAGCCATGCGCAAGTACAGCTATGGTTTGCAGTTTGTTTTCGATGGCGCTTGTATGCGCACAAATATCGACACCATAGGCAAAACCACTTACGATGGTGGGATCATATTCGGCTAGCCCGTCTACAAACTCTGTGCAAAGCCTTCTGCCATAAGAAGTCATCTGCCGTGTGCCCACGATGCTGATAATTCTTTGGCTATTAAAATTGATCTTCCCTTCTTTAAAAAATAAAATTGGACCATCAATACAATGACTCAAATTTTTGGGGTAGTCCGAATCTAAAAAATAGAGTGCTTCGATGGCGTTTTTTTCTAAATACTCCAATTCTTGAAGCGCCAAAGTTTCTAATTCTGAATCACATAGATGCTCCAAAATCTTTAGGTTTATCCCTTCAATTTTTGCTAAATTTTTTGTTTTTTCTCTAAAAATCTGCTCCACATCACCCGTGGCACGAATGAGTTTTTTGGCCAGAATTGGGCCCACAGATTTCGTCCTTTGTAGCCGTAAGGCTGCAAGTAGCTTTTCTTTTTTCAATGCATAACAATTTGGCATTCAATATACAACAATTTTTTGTTGATAAGTTTTAGGCTAGAGCGCCCTTTTTTAGAAAAAAATACTAACTTTGTTTATATGATTTTAGCCAACTACATCAACGATTTATTGTACAGATACAACTGTGTTATTGTTCCAGGCTTTGGAGGGTTTGTGACCAATGCTGTTTCGGCAAAATTGAATGCTTTTACGCATACTTTTTATCCGCCAAGCAAACAGATTACTTTTAACGCACATCTTAAAAACAATGACGGTTTGTTGGCAAATTATATTGCTTCTGCAGAACAGATTTCTTTTGAAAAGGCAAGTGAGTTCATTACACAAACCATAGTAGAATGGCAACAACAATTGCAAGAGACAAGTATTGAATTAGCACCAATTGGTAGTTTGTCCTTAAACAAGGAGAAACTGTTGGTTTTTGAACCAACACCAAGCACCAATTACTTAACCACTTCTTTTGGTTTAGATTCACTAAGCTCTCCTGCTATCAAGCGTGAAGCCTATCAAAAGCAAGCAGCTCAATTAAACCCTGGAAACTCTCCTAAAAAATCGACTAGATTTTTAAAGTATGCTGCTACGGCCGCAGTACTTTTAACATTGGGAGCTTTAGGTTGGAATGGCTATCAAGTGAATCAGCAAAATGAATTGGTTGCTAAACAACAGCAAGAGGTAGAAGACAAAATTCAATCGGCAACCTTTGTCATTGACACCCCTTTACCTACGATTCAATTGACTGTAGAATCAGCAGCTCCAAAAAACTTTCACATTATTGCAGGAGCCTTTCAGTTTCCAGAAAATGCTGCTCAAAAACTAAATGATCTGAAAAGAGAAGGTTTTAACGCTCATATTATTGGTAAAAACAAATGGGGTTTGATTCAAGTGGCCTTTACCAGTGTGTCAACACGAGCCGAAGCCTTAAAAAACTTAGAAGCCATTAGAAAAAGTCATTCTCAAGATGCTTGGCTTTTTATTAAAAAATTACCTTAATCCACCTTCTTAAATTTGGATTTGGGCACTCCATTTCATTGTGAATCTCTATCTTTGCCAAAATTATAATTGGTAAATTCTAATGAACGCAAAAACACCTTCTCAATCGTTAACCATCTTAACTGATATGGTTTTACCTGGTGAAACCAACCCTTTAAACAACCTTTTTGGTGGTGAGCTTTTAGCTAGAATGGACAGAGCATGTAGCATTGCTGCGCGTCGTCATTCACGCAGAATTGTGGTTACCGCTTCTGTAAATCATGTTTCTTTTACCAAAGCAGTTCCTGTAGGGAGTGTTGTCACTGTTGAAGCCAAGGTTTCACGTGCCTTTAAATCTTCTATGGAAGTATATGTAGATGTTTGGATCGAAGATCGAGAATCTGGTGAAAGAGCCAGAGCGAATGAAGGAATTTACACGTTTGTTGCAGTGGATGAAACAGGAAGCCCTGTACCAATTCCTCAAATTATTCCTGAAACAGATTTGGAGAAAACACGTTTTGATGGAGCACTAAGAAGAAAACAACTGAGTTTAATTTTATCGGGTAAAATGAACCCTGAAGACGCATCAGAGTTAAAGGCCTTATTTAATAAATAAGTCTTATCGTTTTAAGATCCAAGTGGACGGATTTTGTCGGCTAGTTTCTCTGTGTAAAGCAAAAATTAGAATCGTCTTCCCAGTTACCTTATTGGTAAATATTTTACCTAATGCTTGTCCTGTTTTCACCGCATCACCAATTTTAACATACAGGCTTTCCAAATTGTTGTAAGTAGTAATATAATTTCCATGTTGCACCAATACTGCCTTTTTACCCCCAGAAAGTACTTGAATGGCCAATACGGTTCCATCGAAAACACTTTTTGCATCAGATCCTTTATTGGTTGCTATATGCAAACCTGTGCTGGTAATGGTAATTCCTCGCAAGGTTGGGTGTGGCTGAGAACCATAGCGCCGAACAACTAAGCCATTATCTACTGGCCAAGGTAAAATCCCTTTGTTTTTTTCAAAACTGGCTGCCAATGCCTTTGCCTCTGGACTTAAAGCAAAACCCGTGTTTTTAGTAGTTCCTTTGTTGGCATTTGATTTGGCAATGGCGTCTTTAATGATCTTGTCAATTTTTTCTGCAATCAGTGCCTCTTCTCGCTGTTTGGATCTAATTTCATTTCGGTATTGTTGCTCTTTTCTTTTAATTTGAGTTACCAAACCTTCCTTGCTTTTTTTATCCTGCTCTATTTGAGTCTTCTGCTCCTTTTCTGATAAAATTAAAGTGTCTTTGCTCTTCTTTTTATTCTTCAATGCATCGATCAATTTCGAAATACGCTCCGTTTGAACCCCAATTTCTTCTCCCTGCTTTTTTCGAAATGCAGCATATTGATTCATATACTGTGTTCGTTTATAGGCTTGAGTAAAACTGGTTGAGGAAAGCAAAAACAAGATGCGGCTTTGTTTTGATTTGCTTTTATAGGATTTAAAAATCATTTCAGCATAATCTTTTTTCAAGGCATTCAATTCTTGAGTTAGCTTGTTTATTTCACGTTGATTTGAATTAATTTCTCTAGAAATTGCCTTAGCTTCTTTGTCTATAGCCGCTATTAATTTCGTTCTTACTTCAATTTTTTGATTAAGGTCTTTTAAATCTTCAAGGGCAGATTTTTCATTTTTTTGTGCCGTAAAAAGCAGCTTATTCACTCTGTTGATTTCTTCTTTGAGTTCGATTCTTTGTGCTTCCAATTCCTTTCTTGTTTGTGCATACACAGATGTATTTGCAAGCAAAAACAAGATAAAAACACTAAGATAAAGAAACCTATTACTCATTAAAATCTACTTTTTTATAACCTCTAGGGATGCTAAAAGGCGTGGAAAAATCTACATTAAAAACAACACTTCTATAATCAATGGTAATTTGGGTGAATTTCTCTGAATCCTTCCCTTCAATAACAATTTCCTTTGGAAATAAGGTCCCATCAACCTCTGAATATCCACGATAAAAAATTTCTAAAAGTTGATTTTTCGGACTGTTCTTTAAGGCCTGTCTGTCCAGCTTAAAATGCTGAGGATTTATCCAAAATAACAAATCATACACCTGGTTTTGTTTTTCTGGAACTAATAAATGCGCATTGCTTTCAATAGATCCACTAAAATCTTGTGCATCCAAATCTACTATTGCCTGACCTAATAAAATATTTTGAAGTTGTTTAAAATTAACCTCTGCACCTAAAAGACGTTTTAAAAAAACGAAATCCCCATCAAAATAGGTCTTATTCAATTTTTCATAATAACTAACTCTTGTGGGCGTTATTTTGGCCCGTGCCACCAAAAATCCCGCGTAGGTTGCATTTAACCAGATGACACTGTCTTTTTGAAGTCGCAATTTTACAGTTACACTTTGGTTGGTGCTCTCATCTGTATAGTTAACTTTTAATTTTGCTTCTAAATTCTCTTTATTAAAGTTTGCGGCAAGATGCTTTTTCGCAACCTTAATTGCGGCGACTCTTTCGGCAATATTGGCAGTTCCCAAAGCTTTCTTACTAGAGCTACAAGAGGCTCCAATAAAAAGGATTAAGACTAAAAAAAGACTAGACTGCTTCATAATTAATTAATTCTACGCAAAGCTAAGGCTTTGTTTTTCATTTCAAGAGCCAATTTTTTATTTCCTAAGCCCTGATAACTCAAAGACATTTCAAGATAAAAATCAGCCTCTAAATAAACATCATCTATCACAAAATCAATGCCGTTTCGCAAAATTTCCAATGCTTCTTTAAACTGCTTATTGCTATTTAACCCTTTGCCATAGAACAGATATACAAATGCCTGAGCCGGAAATAAAGTCAATCCCTTTTTGGCATATTCCAAGAATATTTGGGCATCTTCTTTTTCTGATAGGATTAGAATTTTTTTAAGGGTCTCAAAATCTTGAGAACCCTCAAATAGCCCTAAAAGCTGACTCAAAGTGGCCTCATTCATTGGACTTGTCTTGGGCGAGTTTTGTGCTTCTTTAGAAAAATTGATGAGCTTTTTTAAATTGGGTGTTAAGAGCTGCTGTTTCTCTAAGCTCAATAACAACTCCTTTCCTTTGCTAGCTTGATTGCTTTCAAAGTAAAGCAAGATCAATTGCTCGTTTCTATTTGGATCAGCTTGTGCCATTTTTTTTAAAATAGGGATCGCAGCCTCACTATTTTTTTCTTCAAGATAAATGGCTAACAAATGCTCTAAAACCCATCGGTTATTTGGATCTAATTCTAAGGCTTTTTTAGCAAAGGAAATGGCCTCAATAGGTCTGTTTAGCAAACTGTAATTCTTTGAAAACTCAAATAATACAGGCAGTGAATTTGGTTTTAGCTCATTGCATTTCTCCAAATGCTGAATTGCAACAGTGTATTTTAAAATTGATTTTTGTGCAAGGGCCTCAAAAAAATGTTCTTGAAAGCTCAATAAATTTTCTTCTTGTTGATTTCCTAGAATTGGGATGCTATCTTGTGCATAGGAATGACCAACCATCAATATTAAAAACAGTGTATGTGCAATAGATGGCTTCACCTTTTTTAAGTTATTTCAGAATAATCTCCAATACTAACAGAAGAATAATCTCCGTTAAAAGCAGCAAAATTACCAATCATTGCTTGATTTAAATTTGCATTTTTAATACTTGTATTTGTTTGTATCAAAGAATTTTTTAAGCTTGAATTTTCAACAGTACTATTAGCACCTATAGATACAAAAGGGCCAATTTTACTATTCTTTAAAATTACATTTTCACCGATATAGCAGGGCTGAATAATTTCTGAATTCTCCAATCTAACTGACGTAGCAACCAAATTAGTTCCCTTTGCATATTCAAATCCTAAGACCTGAGTATTGGTATCTACTGTTGGATCTTTCTTACCACAATCCATCCAGGCATCAACTTTTCCAGGAATAAATTGAGCCCCTTGTTGTTTTAAAGATTCTAGGACATTTGTCAATTGATACTCATTATTCTCTCTGAGATTATTGTCTATTAAGTATTGTATTTCATCTCGAAGCTTTTCTCCATCTCTAAAATAATAAATGCCAATAATGGCCAAGTCTGACACAAAATCTTTGGGCTTTTCTATAAAATCTGTAATGAATCCATCTTGTACTTTAACCACTCCAAAGGCGCTTGGGTCTTCTACCTGTTTTACCCAAATGGCTCCATCTGCAGCAGCGTCCAAAGTAAAATCTGCCTTAAACAAAGTGTCTGCAAACGCAACAACACAGGGTCCGCTTAACGATTCTTTTGCACAATGGATGGCGTGAGCTGTTCCTAGGGCTTCTTCTTGAATATAAACAGAACCTTTTGCATTTAAGGCGGCGGCTATTTCTAATAATTTTTCTTGAGTATCTGCAGGAAATCCTTTAGCAGCTGGACCAATAATAAAGGCAATTTCTTCAATTTTTTGATTGACTACCGAAGTAATATCTTCTACCAGTCTTTGCACGATAGGCTTACCCGCTATAACGGTTAATGGCTTGGGAACTGTTAAGGTGTGAGGTCTCAAGCGAGAACCTATTCCTGCCATTGGAACAATAATTTTCATTTTATAACTATTTTTTGTCGAT
>CBFHUV010000075.1:0-10609 GCA_965659055.1 Polaribacter sp. | reverse complement strand
TTTACTTTTGGAGCGACTTTAAATCAACTGGAGATTTCTGATGCTACATCCTCACAAAGTGAAAAAACATACAGTTTATCCTATTTTAATCTTGCATTTCCTCTAGGGAAAAAAGCAGGTTTTAATTTCGGAATACAACCCACTACAAATATGGGGTATTCATTGGTGAATATTGAATTAGATGCAACTGGTTCGACAATTTCTGCTACGCGATTTTATGGACTAGGTGGAACAAGTCGTGTTTATGGAGCTTACGGGATGTACTTAACGAAAGGATTAACGTTAGGGGTGGAAGCCGGATATAACTTTGGTAGAATTGAAAGCAGTGTTTTGAATCAGCGTGCAGGTGTTTATTTAGGGACGAATAACCGTGAAGTTACTAACGTTAAAGGCGCTGGCTTTAAGGTTGGGGTAATGTATAAAAAAGTTTTAAAGAACAATATGGTTTTACATTTTGGTGCAACTGCTAAAATGGAAGAAAATCTAACAACTACTGGAACGGCTCATTTATATTCATTATTTTTGGGGTCAGAGGGGTCAGAATCACCTAGAGACACCTTATCAGTTACAAGCATTAATGGAACTATTAATTCTCCAATAAAAACGGGTATTGGTTTTGGTATTGGAAAAAATGACAAATGGTATGTTGGGGCAGATTATGAGTCACAAGGAGCTATTAATGTGCAAGGGGCATTATTAAATACAGATACTACCTACAAGTACGGGAATTCTAATAGATTTTCTATAGGAGGTTTTTATCTGCCAAAGGTAAATTCTTTAACAAATTATTGGGATAGAGTTACTTATAGAGCTGGGGTTCGATTTGAAAACACTGGACTGCTTGTAAATGGAGGAGGGAATACAACTGGATTTACTGCAATTAATGACTTTGGCATATCTTTTGGTCTAGGATTACCAATGAAAGGACTTTCTAATGTGAATTTAGGAATAGAATACGGACAAAAGGGAACAACGGTAAATAATTTGATAAAAGAAAACTATTTTAATTTTAGATTGAGTTTGTCGCTAAATGATATATGGTTCCAAAAAAGAGAAATTGATTAATAAAAACTGATAGATGATGAAAAAAATTACGTTTATGATTTTAGCAATGACCTTGCTAACTAACGCTAATGTAAATGCTCAAAGTGCACAAGATTGTGGTGTGCTTTACAACCTCTTTAAGGGAGATGTTCAGACAAAAAAGTATGATCAAGCTTTACCGCAATTGCAGGAGCTAATGAAAAATTGCCCAACCTTGTCTAAGAATATTTATATCTATGGAGATAGAATGGCAATGGCTATGTTTGATGCTGCATCAGATAAAAAAGCAGCCTCTGCGTTAGTGACTCAAATATATAAAACAAGATTGATTAATTTTCCAAAAGAAGATCCATCAAAAGTTCATAGTGACTATGCAAGCTTCTTGGCAGATAATAATTTGGCATCTGATGATGAAATCTTTGCCTTATTAGAAAAAGCATATAGTATTGATCCAAACAGGATGAGTGTTAAAAACATGTATAAGTACTTTCAAGGAGTTACTGATAGAAATAAAGACACCAATCCTCAAAAAGTTTTTGATACCTATGATGATGTATTGGAGTCTGTTCAAGAAAAATTGGATGATTTTTCAAAAAGAATGGCCAGAATTAATGCTAAGGTAGATAGAGGTGAAACCTTAGATAAAAGAGAAGAAAGAAATTTAAGAGCTTTTACCATTAACTCCAAGGCTCTTGGAACTGTAGAAGGAAGCTTAGATGCAATAATTGTAGAATTATCAACATGTGCAAGGTTAATACCATTATACACAAAAGAGTTTGAGTCTAAAAAGAATGATGCAGTTTGGTTAAAAAGAGCGGTTTCAAGAATGTATGCAAAAGACTGTACTGATGATCCTTTATATGAAAGGTTAGTTGAGGCATATGTTGCTGCAGATCCATCTCCAGAAGCATCTGTATTCTTTGCTGGTATCTTATATCAAAAAGGAAAAGAGACTGAAGCGATGGAGTATTATAAAAAAGCGGTAGATCAAGAAACAGATCCATTTAAAAAGGCTAAAAGCTTGTTTAAGATTGCACAATTGTTCTCTAAAAAGGGGCAAAAATCAAGATCTAGAGATTATGCAAGACAAGCGATAAGCGCTAATCCAAATATGGGGAATGCATATTTGTTGATTGCTACCTTATATGCATCTAGCATCAATGATTGTGGCTCTAATGAGTTTGAAAAGAGAATGGTATATACAGCGGCTCTGGCAAAAGCACAAAGAGCAGCAGTTGTAGATCCAAGTATTTCCTCTACTGCAGCGAAATATATTAAGAACTATATTTCTCAAGAACCTGATAAAAAGTTAATTTTTAATATGGGATTAAAATCAGGTGATGCGTATACTGTTAAATGTTGGATTAACGAGACGGTTAAGATTCCTCAGAAATAAGGATGACTTTTAAAAAAATATATGATTTAAAAAGCATTGTTACCATTTGTTTGGTAGCAATGTTTTTTTCTTGTACTAATGATGCCAATGAAGTAAGAGATTTGTTTTCGGGTAAGAACCAGCCAATAGGGGTGGTTAAAAACATTCGTCATTTGTATAAAGATGTAGATCAAGTCTCTTCAAAGTTAGAGTCTCCTTTAATGAAGGATTTTAGCAATAGAGAGCACTCTTATAATGAGTTTCCAAAAGGGATAAAAATTGTCTCATATAAAAATAAAGGCAAGGATTCAGTAACCATTATTGGTGATTATGCTTTAAGTTATTTAAAGACTCAAATTTCGGAAATAAGAGGAAATGTCGTTATTGTAAATCATACAGATGGCACCACATTAGAAACAGATCAATTGTTTTGGGATGAAACCACCAATTATTTCTTTTCAGAAAAAAAGTTTATCTTAACATCACAAACCAATACAGTTTTAGGAGTTGGTTTTGAATCCAAACAGGATTTATCAGAATTTTTAGCAAAAAAAATGACTGGAGAAGTCTTAACAATAGAAGAATAATACATGAACAAACTTTGGAAAATTTTTCAATACGGATACTTAATAGTGGCAGTTTTATTTACAGTAGAGTCCATACTTACCTGGAATACTGATCGTGAAAAAGCATATATGATGCTAGGGTTTGCAATTTTCACCACCTTAGTATTTTTCTTTAAAAGACATTTTAGAAAAAAAATAGAAAACAGGAATAAGCAATAAATAACTCCATGGAAACTCAAATAGCAATTATTGTTATTTCAATTTTACTTTCAGCATTTTTTTCAGGAATGGAGATTGCCTTTGTTTCTGCAAATAAATTGCATATTGAGCTTGAAAAGAAAAAAAATGGTTTTATTGCAGCTATTCTAAGAAAAATCACCAATAAATCTTCCAAATTTATAACCACCATGTTGGTTGGTAACAACATCGCTTTGGTTGTTTATAGTTACTATATGGGGGAGTTTATTGTTACTTTCCTACCCATTGAATACTGGAACGATTTTTACATACTGTTAACTCAAACAATCATCTCTACCATAGTTATATTAGTAACCGCAGAGTTTTTGCCAAAGGCCATTTTTCGAATATACTCGAATGAAGCGATGAAGTTTTTTGCCATTCCAACCTATATATTTTACATATTGTTTCATTATTTTTCTTCGTTCATTTCGATGATCTCTGATTTTGTTCTTCGTGTTATTTTTAAGGTCAATACGGATGAGTTACAAACTGAGTTCAGTAGAGAAGAATTGGGTCATTATATCAATGAGCAAATGGAAACTGCAATGACGGATGAAGAGGTAGATTCTGAAATTCAAATTTTTCAGAATGCCCTGGAATTTCACAAAGTGAAGTCTAGAGAAGTCATGGTTCCAAGAACAGAAATGATCGCTCTTGAGATTCATGAACCTGTTTCTAAACTTAAACAAACCTTTATTGACTCTGGTTTGTCCAAGATTTTAATTTATAAAACCTCTATGGACAATATCTTAGGCTATGTAAACGCTTTTGAATTGTTTAAAAAACCTAAAACCATTAAATCCATCATTCTACCCATAGAGTTTGTTCCGGAATCTATGATGATTAGTGATGTATTAAACAATTTAATCAAGAAAAGAAAAAGTGTAGCAATTGTTTTAGATGAGTATGGAGGAACTTCTGGGATGATTACCGTCGAGGATGTGGTTGAAGAATTGTTTGGAGAGATTGAAGATGAGCACGATTCACAAAAACTTGTCGACAAGCAGGTGTCTGAAACAGAATACCATTTTTCTGCACGTTTGGAAGTAGATTACCTGAATGAAGAATACAATTTAAACATCCCTAAGGAAGATGCTTACGAAACTATAGGCGGTTTTATCATTAATTTTACAGAAAACATTCCAGAAATGGGAGAACAAATTGAAATTGAAAATTTCCTTATAAAAATCCTAAAGGTAAGTTCCTCAAAAATTGAGGAAATTCATCTTAAAGTCATCGATTCTGAAGCCTAATATTCATTGTTGAAATTATTTCTTCAATTGGTTAAATAATTGTGAGTTACGGTTGCATTATTAAAACCGATATTGTATTTTCGCTCCCTGTAAATTAAATAAATGACGTATGGCAATTTTATCTAAAATTAGAGAGCGTTCTATGGCTTTGATCCTTATTATCGGATTGGCATTATTCGCTTTTGTATTAGATCCTTCAAGTATTCAGGATTTCTTTAACTCTAACAAAATCAATACTGTTGGTGAGGTTGGTGGAGAAACCATTTCAAGAAAAGAATTTAGTGAAGCTTTAGAGGCTTATAGAGCACAATATGGAAGTCAAGTAACAGAAATGCAAGCTTCTAATGATGTGTGGAATAGTTTGATTAGAGAAAAAATCTATCAAACTCAATTGGCAAAATCTGGAATTACCGTTGGAGAGGCTGATGTTTGGAATGCCTTGATAGAATCTCCTTCAATTAGAGAGGATGTTCAGTTTCAAAATGCCGCAGGTATGTTTGATCAAGAAAAGTTAAAAGAGTTTTTGGCGACGATAAAAGAAGATCCGAGTCAAATTGCAACTTGGACTGCTTGGACCAACTATATGGCTCAAATTAAAAACAATTTAGAGTATACTACCTATAATACATTAATTACTGCTGGGTTGGGGGCTTCTTTAAAAGAAGGTGAATTGCAGTATTTCAGCAACAATACTAAAATAACTTCAGACTATGTGTTTGTTCCTTTTACTTCGGTTGCAGACAGTTTGATTAAGGTAACGAAATCAGAGATTGAAGCCTATATTAAAAAGAATCAAGATCAATTTAAAGTTGAAGAAACTAGAGACTTGAAAATGGTCAAATTTAATATACTTCCTACAGCAAATGATGAGACTGAAATTGAAGAAGGTGTTAGAAAATTATTAGAGGATTCAGGAGATATAAAAGGATTTAGATCAGTTGAGAATATGCAAGAGTTTTTTGCAGAAAATGATTCTGATTTGCCATTGACCAATTCCTATGATTTTAAAAATTCTGTTTCAGTTGCAATCGCAGATGCTGTTTTTAAAGGAAAAGTAGGCGATGTTTTTGGACCTTATAAAGATCGAGGATATTATAAGATTTCGAAAATTACTGAAATTACTCAAATGCCAGATTCTGTTCGTGGATCTCATATTTTGATTCCTTTCGTTGGTTCTATTTCCGCAGGAATTGATACAAAGAAAACAGAAGATCAAGCGAAAAAAGCTGCTGATAGTATTTATAATTTGGTGAGAAGAAACAAAACAAAATTTGCAAGCATTGCAGATGAAATCAATCCAGATGGAACAAAAGGAAAAGGGGGGGATATTGATTGGATTACCAAAGATGTAGCCTTTTCACCCAATTTTGATAAAGATTTTGCAGATTATTTGTTTTTCAATAAAGCTGAAAGTATTGGGGTAGTGAAAACCAAATTTGGATATCATATTATTAGAGTTGATGAATCAAAAAACAAACAAGAAGCTGTAAAACTTGCTACTTTCGCTAGAAAGATCGAAGCCTCTCAAACAACAGAGAATACTGTTTTTCAGAATGCAGAAACCTTTGCTTTGGCCTTGTCTAATGGACAATCTATTGAAGAAGCAGCCAAAGAAAAACAATTAAGTATCCAACCAGCAATTGGTTTAAGGGTATTGGATGAGAATATTCCAGCAGTGGGAAGACAAAGAGATATTGTTCAATGGGCTTTTAGTAGTGAGAATGAAATAGGGTCTTACAAACGTTTTGATGTGAATGGTGGATATGTAGTTGTTGTTTTAGGCGGTCAAACATCAAAAGGTTTAATGTCTGCTTTAAAAGCTGCACCTATTGTTAGACCTATCTTAGTCAATCAAAAGAAAGCTGAAATGATTGGTGAAAAGATGAATGGCGCTAGTTTAGAGGATATTGCAAAAGCAAATAATACAACTGTAAAAACTGAAGTAGCAGTTAGCATGCAATCACCAATTATTACAGGAGTTGGATTTGAGCCAAAAATTATTGGAGCTTTTGCCGCTGCAAAAGAAAACGCTTTGTTTGCAAAAGTTGAAGGAGATAAAGGTGTATTTTCTTTTAAGGTTACAAAAAAAGAATTGCCTGTAGCACTTCCTAATTATGATACTTATAGAAAACGTATTGAGGCGCAACGAAAGACTCAAACGAACTTCATGTATGAGGCAATAAAGAAAGCTGCTAATATAGAAGATAATCGCGGTACTTTCTACGGAATTAACTAAAGAGTAAGTCGAAAGAATAATAAAAAAGTCGAGGATTTTTCCTCGACTTTTTTATTTGAAAAATCTCAAAAAAGTCTGTTCTAAAAATTATGGTATAAAAAAAACCTGATGTACATCAGGTTTTTTTTATACTAATTTAAACGTCTTAACCGTTCATAGAAATTAAAAACTCATCATTGTTTAATGATTGTTTTATCCTTGTGTTGATGAACTCCATAGCCTCAACGGGGTTCATGTCTGCTAAGTATTTACGCAGTACCCACATTCTCTGAACTGTTTTATCATCTAATAACAAATCATCTCTACGTGTACTAGATTTAATTAAATCTATAGCAGGATAAATACGTCTATTGGCGATATTACGTTCTAATTGCAATTCCATATTTCCAGTTCCTTTGAATTCTTCAAAGATCACCTCATCCATTTTAGAGCCTGTTTCTGTTAATGCAGTCGCTATTATGGTAAGAGAACCACCACCTTCTATGTTTCTAGCGGCTCCAAAAAATCGTTTTGGTTTGTGTAATGCATTGGCATCGATACCACCAGAAAGAATTTTTCCAGAAGCTGGAGCAACTGTATTGTATGCTCTAGCCAATCGAGTGATTGAATCCAATAAGATTACAACATCGTGTCCACATTCTACAAGTCGTTTCGCTTTTTCTAAAACAATATTGGCAACGCGTACATGTTTTTCTGCTGGTTCGTCAAAAGTAGAAGCAACAACTTCACCTCGAACACTGCGCTGCATATCAGTAACCTCTTCAGGTCGTTCATCAATCAATAAAACAATTTGATATACTTCAGGATGATTCGCAGCAATAGCGTTTGCGATATCCTTTAATAACATAGTTTTACCAGTTTTAGGTTGTGCTACAATCATTCCACGTTGACCTTTACCGATCGGTGAAAACAAATCAATGATTCTTGTTGATAATGAGCTGCCCTTTTCTGCTAAATTAAATTTTTCTTGCGGGAATAATGGTGTCAAATGCTCAAAAGAAACTCGATCTCTTACTACATTTGGATTTAAACCATTGATTTTCGATACGCGAATTAATGGAAAATATTTTTCTCCTTCTTTCGGAGGACGAACATTTCCTTTTACAGTATCTCCAGTTTTTATTCCAAATAACTTTATTTGAGATTGAGAAACATAAATATCATCAGGAGATGATAAATAGTTGTAATCTGAAGAGCGCAAAAAACCATAACCATCAGGCATCATTTCTAAAACCCCTTCACTTTCTATAATCCCGTCAAATTCAAAATCAGGGTCTTTATAGCGAGTATTACTTTTGTTGTGTTTTGAAACACGCTCTTTAGGTTGGTTTAATGGCTTATTAATAGTCGCTTGACCATTAGTGTTTCCTTTTGGTTTTTGACCTTGATGAACAGGTTTTTTGTGTTCATGCTTTTTTTCTGGCTGATCCGGCTTTGAAATAGTTTCTTTTTCTTTCTCAGGAATAGCTTGTTTTTCAACCGGCGCCATTGCTTCTTTTGGAGCCATTTTTTGAGGTGCATGCTCTTTTGGAGCTCTCTCCTCTAAAGGTTTTCCTACTCTTTTTCTTTTAGGTTTTTGCACAGCAGGCTTGTTTTCATTTGCTAGATTTGCTGCTTGAGTATCTAAAATTTGATAGACAAGGTCTAACTTTTTTAATTGGCTAACTTTAGAAAGACCAATAGATTTAGCAATTTCTTGAAGTTCAACAAGAGTTTTTGCTTTTAGTTCTGTGATTTCGAACATGTGTAAAATGTTAAATTTATTTTTAAAATTTCTTAAAAATTTATAGTAAGAATGGTTATTAGATTGTATTTGAAATAGGTGTCTTAGGTGTCCAGACTCCTTTTGCGTAGTTGGTTTATTGAAGCAAATATATAGAATTATTTTTAACCACAAAGTTTCTTTTTAAAAAAAGAAAGTTTTACTTTTGTTTTGAAATTAGAGAAAATGATTCAAAGAATACAAAGTGTATACTTATTTGTAGCGGCCCTTGTTAGCGGAGTGCTTCCATTTGTGTTTAACCTGTGGACTTTGAAAAGTGGTGATAAAGTGATGGTGCTAGATCTAATCTCTAATGAAAGTATTTTAATAAAAACAATACCTTTAGCATATGTAGGATCAGCTATTTTGTCGTTGATTGCTATTTTTTTATTTAAAAATAGACAACTTCAATTTGTGTTTGGTCGATTGAATATGTTAATGAACTTATATTTATTAGGTGTGCTTATATATGTATCACAAACGGTATCTGGAGAAATGGAAATTTCGGAGAAGGGTATTGGGATGTTCTTACCTACCATTGCTGTTTTGCTTTTAGTTATGGCAAACAAGGCAATTAAGAAGGATGAAGATCTTGTAAAATCTGTTGATAGATTAAGGTAAGCCTAACATCTTAGTATATTTAGTGCGAAAAAAGCCAAGGAATTTCCTTGGCTTTTTTACTTTAAGTTTAGTGAAGCAAATAATTTGAAAATAGGGTACGAGTGACATTCTTTCCGATTTTAAGAATCTAATTTTCAAAGAAAATATTTGCTCAACTATTTTTTGTACCTTGTTTTGTAAATAGTTTTGAAATAGTTATGTTATTTAAGTTGTTGATAAATAGTAATTTAGTGAGTGCTTCTATTAATTTTGTGAAATGAAATTTCGCTAGTGCTAGGTATTGTAGGAACTTTAAAGACTATTTAAATTTGTAATGTAATTAAGATGAAAGAAAAGATTAAAGTTCATGTCGCCGATGATCATATGGTTTTGATTGAAGGGATTATTGCGATGGTAAATACTGATGATGCTATAGAAGTTATAGGTTACTCTCAAACTGGAACGAAAGTTTTAGAATGGTTTAAAGATAACAAAGCAGATGTTTTAATTTTAGATGTGAATATGCCAGAGAAAGATGGCATAGAAGTATTGAAAAGTTTAAACGCTAAGGATCAAAAGCCAAAGATTATTATGTTATCAAGTTTTGATGACATTCGATTCGTAAAAGAGTTAACAACTTTTGGGGCTGATGGTTTTGTAGCGAAGACAAGCGCTGGAGATCATATCATTAAAGCGATAAAATCAGTTTACAATGGTCAATCTTATTTTAATGACGAAGTAAAAGAAGGTTTGTTCAATTTATTTGTAGGTCAAGATGTTCCTAAAGGGCAAAGACCGAATGAAGAGGCTATCCTCTTGTAGCCAATTCGATAACTTCTAAATTACTTACCTTATCTTTTTCAATAGTAAATCGAAGCATGGTCCGTACCTTGTGGAATCCATGGTTTCCAGCGGCTCCAGGGTTCAAATGCAGGAGATTTAATTTTTGATCGTATTGCACTTTTAAAATATGAGAATGCCCACTGATAAAAATGTTTGGAGGGTTTTTGGTAAGTTCTGCTCTAATACGTTGATTATAATTGTTGGGATATCCTCCAATATGTGTTATCCAAACATCCATCTCTTCTACTTTAAATCGCATATCTAATGGAAACTCAAGTCGAGCCATCGCATCATCGATATTGCCATAAACAGCCTTTAATGGTTTTAATTTTTGTATGCTTTCTGTAACATTCAAGTTACCAATATCACCTGCGTGCCATACTTCGTCTGCCTGTTGTACAAATTTTAGTATTTGAGCATCTATAAAGCTATGTGTGTCTGACAAGAGTAGTATTTTCTTCACAGCGCTAAAATAGGAATATCCCAATAAAAATCCTTAATTTTGAGAGCTTTTAAAACACAGATCTTTTGAGATATTTTATTGAACTTTCCTATAAAGGCACCAACTATCATGGATGGCAAATACAACCTGATGCCATCAGTGTTCAAGAGGTTACCAATAAGGCTATTAGTACTGTGTTGCAAGAAGAGATTTGCATTGTAGGTGCAGGTAGAACGGATACAGGTGTT
>CBFHUV010000074.1:0-10660 GCA_965659055.1 Polaribacter sp. | reverse complement strand
TTATGCACAAAAATTCAAACTCAATTGTTATTAACCTGTTAATAAACCCTGAAGATGTCGTATTTTCGTTATTTTTGAAACGATGAAACAGAATAAAACTTCTATAGTTTTTGCAATACTATTACCACTACAAATTCTTTTAGTGCAATGGGTATCGGGGTATCCTAGAATTATTGAACAATTTTACGCTAGAGGTCTGTATCCTTATATTAGTTTGTTTTTCAGACGAATCTTTGGCTGGATTCCTTTTTCTATTGGAGACCTTTTAATCTTTGGACTTTTTCTATTTGTCCTCTATTTCCTGATTCAAATTGTTCGAAGTAAATTTAAAAAATTAGGTAGAAAATTACTACAAATTGCTTCTTTTATTTCCATTCTTTATGGTTGTTTTTATCTTTTTTGGGGCTTCAATTATTTTAGAGAGCCTTTGGCAAAAAACTTAAATTTTAAAAGTGGAAACTATACAACCACTGAATTAATTGAGCTAAATGAAAAAATTGTAGCTCAATTAAATAAAGCTCACTCACTACTTGTCGAGCATGATAGCGTACTTGTCAAAACTAATTATAGCGCTAAGGAAGTGTATAAAGTAGCACTATTAGGCTATGAAAATCTAGCAAAAACACATACGCAATTCACCTATACCTCGACATCCATAAAAAGCTCGTTAATGAGTTTGTTGCAAACTTATAATGGAACTTTGGGTTATTTGAATCCTATTACTGGTGAGGCGCAGGTAAATGATCTGATTCCAATGACTAGTCTTCCGGCCACCACTTGCCACGAAATGGCACATCAATTGGGATGGGCAGCAGAAAATGAAGCCAATTTTATTGGGTTTTTGGCCGCAACAGCTAATACAGATGTGTTTTTTCAATATTCTGGCTTTCGCATGGCGTTTAGTTATGCTTATTCTGAATTGCGAAAAAGAGATCCCGCTATGGCAAATCTTATTTGGAGAAAATTACATTCAGGGATTGTAAAGGATTACCGCGCTACTTCGCGTTTTTGGAGTGCCTATGAAAATCCAATTGAGCCTTATATAAAAAAAGGGTATAATAGCTATCTTAAAGCCAACAATCAAGATAAAGGAATTGATTCTTATAACTATGTTGTTGATTTACTGATTTCTTATTACCATCAAAACACTCCTAAAAGTTCTTAAAATTTTGTTAAATTGAATTTCAAATTGAATTTCACCACTCCATATCAATACATTTACTAAAATTAACTAACTAATTCATCACTCATGAAAAAAACACTGCTTTTATTGTTGGTCTTGTGCACTAGTTTGCTGCAAGCTCAAGAATATTTTCCCACGAATTCGGGAGTAAAGACTACTGAGATCAATGCAATGGCGCTAACCAATGCGACCATTTATGTCAGTCCTACAGAAATCATAAAAAATGGAACCCTGCTGATTAATAATGGTAAGGTTGTGTCTGTAGGTCGTAATATTAAAGTACCCAAAGGAACTCCTACTGTGGATCTTGATGGTAAATATATTTACCCTTCCTTTATCGAGGTGTACTCAACTTTTGGAATTAAAGCCTCAACCCCAAATAGAAGTGCTGGTGGTCGCGGGCAATATGAATCCAATCGATCTGGATACTACTGGAATGATCATATTCGACCAGAGACAGATGCTTTGGATAGTTTCACTTTTGATGACAACAAGGCGAAAGAATTATTAAAAGCTGGTTTTGGAGTGGTAAACACTCATGTAGCAGATGGAATTATCCGCGGAAATGGAGTGTTAATCGCCCTAAATTCCAATTCATCTGATGCTTATAGAATCTTAGACACCAAATCTGCACAATATTTCTCTTTTAACAAAAGTAGAATGAGTGGACAAGCATACCCTGGTTCTTTTATGGGGAAAACTGCTTTGTTAAGACAGGTTTATATGGATGCGAAGTGGTATGAAGGTGGACATGCAAAAAACAAGGACCTGTCATTAGAGGCTTTAATTGCTAATAAAAACTTAGTACAAATTTTTGATGCTGGTGGAACCAACTTAAATGCAATAAGAGCAGACAAGGTTGGTGATGAAAGCGGTGTCCAATTCAATTTTGTAGGTTCTGGTTATGAATATGAAAATATTGATGAAATAAAAAACATGAATGCAACCATGATCGTTCCTGTTAATTTCAGAACTGCGTATGATGTTTCAAATCCGTATTTGGCAAATCAATTAGAATTGTATGATATGAGAAGATGGAATCAAGAACCATCAAACCTATCTGTTTTGGCACAAAACAAGGTGAATTTTGCGATTACTACCCACCAAATGAAATCATTGGCTGGTTTTCAAAAGAACATTCAAAAAGCCATTACTTATGGTTTGGATGAAACCAAAGCTTTAGAAGCTTTAACAACCATTCCTGCTAAAATTTTAGGAAAATCTTCAGAAATCGGAACCCTACAAACAGGGCATTACGCAAACTTTTTAATTACTTCTGGTCCTATTTTTGACGCAACCACCAAAGTCTATGAGAACTGGGTTCAGGGAAACAAGCATGTGATTACTGACATGAATGAAATTGATGCTAGCGGAGCTTATACCCTAAACTATAACAACAAAAATTTAAATCTTACCGTTACTGGAACTCCAGGAAGTCAAAAGGGTGATTTAAAAGACGGAACAACAAAATTGAAGTCTACTGTTTCATTTAAAGACAATTGGATTTCAATTACCATGAACAATCAAGATGATGCGTCTAAATTTACCCGATTCATTGGATCGTTAAATGCAGCACAAACGAAATTTTCTGGAACTTATGTTGATGAAAACGGAAATGAATCCTCTTGGGCTGCAGTAAAAAATAAAGCTGAAAAAGAAAAATCTAAAAAGAAAGAGGAAAAATCTGTAACTCCGATGGTGGTTCCTGTTACCTATCCAAATGTCGGATTTGGATTTACTAGCAGACCAAAACAAGAGACTATTCTTTTTAGAAATGCGACGGTTTGGACAAGTGAAAAAGACGGTGTCTTAAACAATACAGATGTTCTTTTAAAAGATGGTAAAATTGCGCAAATAGGAAAGAACTTAAGTGCTCGTGGCGCAAGAGTCGTAGATGCTACTGGCAAACATTTAACTGCTGGAATTATTGATGAACACACGCATATTGCGTTGTTTGACGTGAATGAAGGAGGACAGAATTCGTCTGCCGAAGTTACCGAAGAAGATGATATCAACCCTTCTGATATGAACATTTACAGAAATTTATCAGGTGGAGTTACTTCTGCTCAATTATTGCATGGATCTGCGAATCCAATTGGAGGAAGATCTGCAATTATCAAATTAAAATGGGGTGAAACGGCTGATAACTTGGTGTACAAAAATGCACCTAAGTTTATCAAATTTGCCTTAGGTGAAAATGTAAAACAATCAAGAAGTTCAGTAAATACAAGATTCCCACAATCTCGTATGGGTGTGGAACAAGTGTTTACCGATTATTTTCAAAGAGCTAAAGAATATAACGCTTTAAAGAAAAGTGGAAAGCCTTATAGAAAAGACTTAGAAATGGAAGTTATCACAGAGATCATAAACAAAGAGCGTTTCGTAACCTCCCACTCTTATGTTCAAAGTGAAATAAACATGTTGATGAAAGTTGCAGAAAAATTCAATTTTAACATCAATACTTTTACCCATATTTTAGAAGGATATAAAGTTGCTGATAAAATGAAAACTCATGGTGTTGGCGCTTCTACTTTTTCTGATTGGTGGGCTTATAAATACGAAGTAAACGATGCAATTCCTTACAATGCAGCTATTATGAATGATGTTGGAATTACGGTTGCAATTAACTCTGATGATAGAGAAATGTCACGAAGATTAAATCAGGAAGCTGCAAAAACAATGAAGTATGGTGGCATGACAGAATTGGAAGCTTGGAACATGGTGACGATCAATCCTGCAAAACTTCTGCATTTAGATGATCGAGTTGGAAGTATCAAAGTAGGGAAAGACGCAGATGTGGTTTTGTGGACAGATAACCCATTGTCTATTTACGCAAAGGTACAATCAACCATTATAGAAGGACGTGTTTATTTTGATATTGATCAGGATTTAGCAAAAAGAGCAGCGGTGAAAAAAGAACGCAATATGCTAATGAATATGATGCTTAATGAGAAAAATAACGGAGGAAAGGTTCAGGCTCCTAGAAGTTCTGTGAAAAGAGAGAACACTTGTGAAACTGAAGCAACTGAATTAAATTAAGAAATTATGAAAAAACAACTTATATACAGCATCCTATTTTTCTTATGTATTGGAAATAGTTTTGCGCAGCAAACGCCTGCTCCAAAGCAGACGACCGCCTTCTCTATAGAAGGAGCAACAGCTCACTTAGGTGATGGAACCGTCATTGACGATTCGCTTATTATGTTTTCCGACGGAAAAATCACTTTTGTAGGTTCAGCTAAAATGAAAATTGCCAGAATAGGTACCATTATAAATGCCAAAGGGAAGCATATATACCCTGGATTTATTGCAGTGAATACAACCTTAGGATTAGTAGAAGTAGATGCCGTAAAAGCCTCTGATGACCAAAGAGAATTGGGAACGATGAATCCGCATATTCGTAGTTTAATTGCCTATAATGCAGAATCTAAATTGGTTGAAGTTATGAGGCCAAACGGCATTTTAATGGGGCAAATAGTCCCTCGTGGAGGCCGTGTTTCTGGAACCTCTTCTGTAGTGCAATTTGATGCTTGGAACTGGGAAGATGCAGCCATTAAAGCAGATGATGGTATTCATATGAATTGGCCAACCAGCATCAGCTTTGGAAGATGGTGGATGGGCGAAGATCCAGGTGCAAAATTAAACCCTAATTATGCGAAAAACGTTGAAGAGCTTAATGAATATATGAACACTGCAAAAAACTATTTAAACAGTGCTATGTCGCCAAAAAATCTTGAGCTTGGCGCTATGAAAGGCTTGTTTGATAAAACTCAAACCTTATTTATGCATGTTGATGGGGAGCGTGAAATCACTGATGCAGTAGAATTTGCCTTGAAACACAATGTAAAACTAGTAGTCGTAGGTGCTAGTGGTGCTGATAAGGTTGCAGATCTTTTATTAAAAAATAAAATTCCTGTAGTGATAAAAAGAGCGCATTTGGTTCCTGGAAATGACGATGACAATTACGATAAATCGTATAAGACAGCAATGCATTTAGTAGACAAAGGACTTACTATAACCATTGGATTGGAAGAAGGAAAGGTGCGTATGAACGATCGTAACTTGCCTTTTAATGCTGGAACTTTTGCCGCTCATGGATTGGCCAAAGAAGAGGCTGTAAAAATGATCACCTTAAATGCTGCTCAAATTTTAGGAATTGACAGTATGGTTGGTTCCTTAACCGTTGGTAAAGACGCTACCCTATTCATTTCTGAAGGGGATGCGCTTGACATGAGAGGAAATATCATTGCTGATGCCTTTATTCAAGGTAGAAAATTGAGTTTAGAAACCCATCAAACTAAGCTTTGGAAACGCTATTCCGATAAATACAAAAATCAATAATTGCAAAAGCTCTGAATTTCTTCAGAGCTTTTCTTTTTTGTAGAAACGTAGCTTAGTTTTCTTATTTTTGTGTTTTAACTACGACCATGTCAAAGCAAATTCTGAGTCTTCAAAACCCGTTGATTAAATTGATCTTAAAGCTTCAAGAGAAATCTCGGGATCGAAAAAAAATGGGCCTCTGCATTATTGAGGGGATTCGAGAAATAGAAATGGCAAAACAGGCGGGCTATGAATTTGAGTCTTTGTTATTTTATCCTGAACAAGTTTCAGAAATAAAAGCGACTAGCTTTCAAACTGGGCAAACAGAATTCATTGAGATTTCGAAAGAGGTGTATCAAAAAATAGCCTATAGAGAAAGTACTGAAGGTCTTATTGCCGTTGCTAAAACAAAAACATTCTTCATTGAAGAACTTCAGTTTGACACTCCTACTCCATTAGTATTGGTGGCAGAAGCACCAGAAAAACCAGGAAACATAGGAGCCATACTACGCACTGCAGATGCTGCCAAATTGGATGCAGTATTGATTGCAAATCCGAAAACAGATTTGTACAATCCGAATATCATTCGTTCTAGTGTTGGTTGTTTATTTACCCATCAAATTGCTACAGGAACTTCAGAGGAGATTATTGCTTTTTTAAAAAAGAAAAAAATTCAATTATATGCAACGACTTTGCAGAATTCAAATCGTTATGATTCTGAAGATTATACAAAAGCGACCGCCATTGCCGTTGGAACAGAAGCCACAGGCTTATCTGAGATCTTTAGAGATGCAGCTACACAAAATATCAACATTCCAATGCAAGGAGCCATAGACTCTATGAATGTTTCTGTAGCAGCGGCTATTGTAATTTTTGAGGCCAAACGGCAGCGAGATTTTAAAACATCTGCACGTTAAAATCCTTCTCATAAACTCCTAAAATTATTTTATCTTAGGCACTTAGGAATTTATTGCATCTATGAATTTAAAGAAAATTATCTCTGAGTTAAAAAGGAGAAATGTATTTAAAGTAGCTACAGCATATGGGATTACAGGCTGGCTAATCATACAAATTATAACTTCTATTAGTGGGCCTCTATCTCTTCCAAATTGGTTCGATACTGCCATCATTATACTTGTTTTAATCGGATTTCCTATTTCCTTATTATTTGCATGGGCCTTTGAATTAACCCCTGAAGGCTTGAAAAAAACCAAGCAAGTAGAAAAAACTGCCTCGATTGCTCCTGTTACAGGTAAAAAATTGAACAATCTTATCATTGGTTCTTTAAAGAAATTATCCAAAAATAGTTTGAGTAATTTAACACCACATCCGGCCTATGTCTTTGTAAATTATTCACATCCAACACTTTTGCAGCGTTATCGAAATTTAATGGCTTAAAAGCTTTTATTTTCAATAAAAACACTTGCTTATCTAGATACTTTATGCTATTTTTAAGTTATGGCGTATACTGTTAGCATCGAGGAGGAAAACAAAGAAATAGCGAGTCGTTACAAGGACTTGCTAAAAGGGTCGTATCAAACATTATCTAAAGAAGATAAAAAATTGATCCGTTCTGCTTTTGAGCTAGCCGTAGAAGCACATTCTGAGCAACGTCGAAAAACAGGAGAACCTTATATTTATCACCCTATTGCCGTTGCTAAAATTGTCGCCTATGAAATTGGGCTAGGAGCCGTTTCTATCGCAGCAGCACTCTTGCACGATGTGGTAGAAGACACTGATTATACGGTTGAAGACATGGAGCGCTTTTTTGGTGAAAGTGTGGCCAGAATTGTTAGTGGATTGACTAAAATTTCACATTTAAAAAAGGACAAGGATTTTTCTATACAAGCAGAAAACTTTCGAAAAATGCTCCTTACCTTAAATGATGATGTACGTGTGATCCTTATAAAGATAGCAGACCGACTTCATAATATGCAAACCATGGATTCTATGCCTGCTCATAAACAGGTTAAAATTGCATCTGAAACCTTGTATATTTATGCACCACTAGCCCATCGTTTAGGATTGTATAATATAAAAACAGAATTGGAAGATCTGGGTTTGAAATATACTGAACCAGAAGTCTATTCGGATATCCTAAGTAAGATTAAAGAAAGTAAAGAGGATCAGCAAAAATATATTGAATCCTTTTCAAATAAATTGCATGAATCCTTAAAAGATGAAGCCTTTAAATATGTTATAAAAGGTCGGTCAAAATCTATTTTTTCGATACGTAGAAAGATGCGTAAACAGAACGTTACCTATGATGAAGTTTACGATAAGTTTGCCATTCGGATCATTTACAAACCAATTTCCAAGGATGAAAAATTTGATGCTTGGAAAATTTACTCTATCGTTACCGATCATTACAAACCAAACCCTTCTCGCTTAAGAGATTGGATCTCTCAACCTAAATCTACAGGCTACGAGGCCTTACACATTACTGTAATTGGCCCAGAAAGCAAATGGGTAGAAGTACAGATTCGCTCAGAAAGAATGGATGAAATCGCCGAAAAGGGCTATGCTGCTCATTTTAAATACAAACAAGGGGAGATTCTAGAGAATGGATTAGAGGGATGGTTAAATAAACTAAAAGAGACGCTGGAAAATAACAGCATCAATGCAGTCGATTTTGTAGAAGACTTTAAATTAAATTTATATTCTAAGGAGATTTTTGTCTTCACACCGAAAGGAGATTTAAAATCACTTCCCAAAGGCGCTTCTGCACTTGACTTTGCCTTTTCCATACACACCGATGTGGGTTTAAAATGTCGAGGCGCTAAAGTAAATGGAAAATTAGTTCCTCTAAGCTATGAGCTAAAAAGTGGAGATCAAGTAGAAGTCCAAACCACAGTTGCTAACAAACCCAATGTTCGTTGGTTGGATTTTGTCATTACAGCGCGAGCTCGAACTAAAATTAAAGCAGCCCTAAAAGACGAAGAAAAAAGAATTGCCGAAGAAGGAAAAGCCATCCTTACTAGAAAACTTAGACATTTAAAAATTACCCTGAATGACAAGGTAGTTAATGAAATGTGTAGCTATTTTCAGTTGAGAACCAGTTTTGATTTGTTTTATAGAATTGGTAATGGGGCAATAGATAACACACAACTAAAAGCCTTTGTAAGTCAAAAAAACAATGCATTCATTAGCTTTTTCAAAAGCAAACTAAAAAGAAATACAAGCAAGCCTGGAACTGATAAAGAAGAGCTTACTAGCAAATACGATGCCTTGGTTTTTGGTGTGGAAGATGAACGGTTGGATTATAAAATTTCTAAATGTTGCAATCCAATACCAGGAGATGAAGTTTTTGGCTTTGTAACCATTGCAGATGGTATAAAAGTTCATAAGAAGGACTGTCCAAATGCCATAGGGATGCAATCCAACTATGCCTACCGAGTTATGCAGGCAAAATGGATTGATTCATCGAAAGAAGAATTTACTGCCATCTTGCACTTAAGTGGAATTGATAAAAAAGGGATTGTCAACAATTTGACAAAAATTATTTCCAGCAATATGGACGTGTATATTAACAATATCAATATTTCTGGAAACCAAGGTGTCTTTGATGGAAGACTTTCTGTAAGTGTTAAAAACAAATCACAGCTTACAAAATTGATTACTAGTATTAAAAAAGTAGATGGGGTTCAAAAGATTGAACGTGTTAATACTATGTAAATATCAATTGACAAAAAGCTGTAATATTTTGATAAATAAGCTTAAATTTGTCGTTTCGTAAAATTCAAAAAAATGGATACTCAAAAAAATCAAGATATTGTGAAAAATGTCTTTACTGCATTTTTGGAATCTAAAAAACATAGAAAAACTCCTGAAAGATATGCCATCCTTCAAGAGATCTATGATTTAAAAGAGCATTTTGATATTGAATCATTGTATATCAATATGAAAAACAAAAATTATAGAGTTAGTAGAGCTACATTGTACAATACAATTGAATTATTGCTAGAAAGCGGATTGGTTCGTAAGCATCAATTTGGTGGACAGAGTATGGCTCATTATGAAAAGAGTTATTTTGACAAACAACATGATCATGTTATTTTAACCGACACAGGAGAAGTAAAAGAATTTTGCGATCCAAGAATACAAGTTATCAAAAAAACAATTGAGGAGGTTTTTAATATTGATATACACAACCACTCACTTTATTTTTACGGAACCACAAAACAAACAAAAGAAAACTAACAACTATACAACACAGAACTAATGGCTGTAGATTTATTACTAGGATTGCAATGGGGCGATGAAGGAAAAGGAAAAATTGTAGATGTACTTACAAGAAATTATGACATAATTGCACGATTTCAAGGGGGTCCAAATGCTGGACATACCTTAATTTTTGATGGCACAAAGCATGTTTTGCATACAATTCCATCGGGAATCTTCCACAAAACAGCAATGAATGTAGTTGGAAATGGAGTTGTAATAGATCCTGTAATCTTTAAAAAGGAATTAGAAAACCTTGATAAACATGATATTGATTATACGAGTAAATTATTAATCTCTCGAAAAGCCCACTTAATCTTGCCAACACATAGATTATTGGATGCAGCCTCTGAAACCTCAAAAGGAAAAGCTAAAATTGGCTCTACTTTAAAAGGAATCGGACCTACCTACATGGATAAAACAGGACGAAATGGAATGCGTGTGGGTGATTTAGAGCTTGAAAACTGGAAAGAAAAATACGATATTCTAACAGCAAAGCATATTAAAATGCTAGAGTTTTTCGATGTTCAAATTGATTACAACTTAAAAGAATTGGAAGCTGAATTTTGTCGTGGAATTGACAAATTAAGAACTTTAGAGTTTATTGATAGCGAAGAATATTTGAGCCAAGCTATGAAAGCTAAAAAAACCATCTTATCAGAAGGAGCTCAAGGTTCATTATTAGATATTGATTTTGGAACTTACCCTTTTGTAACTTCATCGAACACGACAGCTGCTGGAGCATGCACTGGACTCGGTGTAGCTCCTAATAGAATTGGAGAAGTGTATGGTATTTTTAAAGCCTATACTACCCGTGTGGGGTCTGGCCCCTTCCCTACAGAACTTTTTGACGAAGTTGGTGCAACCATGGGAAGAGTCGGAAATGAATTTGGCGCAACTACAGGAAGACCTAGACGTTGTGGTTGGTTAGATTTA
>CBFHUV010000073.1:0-10726 GCA_965659055.1 Polaribacter sp. | reverse complement strand
AGTAATGGCAGGAGAAAGTGTTCTTAATGCATAAATGTTGAAGAGGTATGCTAAAAAAGTGGTGCCAATAATAACGAACGCAACTGCCGCATAGGTTTGAGTTGAAAATGCATCGAAATTTGTAGCTCGAAGATCATTAAAACCAAAAGGAATGACAAAGAGAAAACCAAATAAAAACACCCAACTAATAATAGTAATGGCGTGATATTTTTTCATTAGAGGTTTCACCAATACCAAATACAAACCATAGGAACAAGCGTTTACAAAGACCAAAAGATTGCCTAGAAAGGAGCTAGTACCATTGGCATTTTTTCCATACCAAACCAATAAAACGGCACCAATTCCGCCCAACAATAAGCCCGCGAGCTTATTGACTGTAATTTTTTCTTTTAAAATAAAAGCACTAAAAATAAGTACAATGACAGGAACTGCAGTAATGATGATGGAAGCATCTATCGGTGAGGTTAAATTTAAGCCGTGAAAAAACAACAATTGATTGGTAGCAACTCCTAACAAGCCTAAAAGGATCAGTTTTGGAAAGTCTTTTTTTTCTACCACATCCTTTGTTAAAAAGCCCTTGATACACCAAAATAAAATTCCCGCACCAAGTACCCTTAAAAAAATAAATGCAGAAGGACCAATTTTATCAGGCATGAGTCCTTTTGCTATGAGATAATTGACACCATAAATAAGATTGGCGCCTAACAAAGCTAGATGTGCTTTAATAAGATTTTTCTTCAAAACAAGGAATTTTCTAGTACAAAGAACTGCCTTTTTTTTGGCTTAACTAAATGAAAATTTAAGAAATACAAAAAAGCGCGATTTGTTTGATTTTGAATACTTAAAAGCTCCCTATATTTTTCCTTTATTCTTTTACTAAGAAGCCGTAACTTTGGCGATTCAAAACAGACATAGTATCATGCAGTACCATCATAAAGATATAGAGAGAAAATGGCAAAAAATTTGGGCAGAAAAGCAAACGTTTAAGGCGTCAAATACTTCTGAAAAACCAAAATATTATGTCTTAGACATGTTTCCGTATCCAAGTGGTGCAGGCTTGCATGTGGGACATCCCTTAGGCTATATCGCCAGTGATATTTACGCAAGATACAAGCGTCATAAAGGGTTTAATGTGTTGCATCCTCAAGGCTATGATTCCTTTGGACTGCCAGCAGAGCAGTATGCGATCCAAACAGGTCAGCATCCTGCAACAACTACCGAAGAAAATATTGCGACCTATCGCAGACAATTAGATCGAATCGGTTTTTCATTTGATTGGTCAAGAGAAGTTCGCACTTCGAACCCAGAATATTACAAATGGACGCAATGGATTTTTATCCAATTGTTTAACTCTTGGTACAATAAAGACACCGACAAGGCAGAAGATATTAAAACCCTGATTGCCATCTTTAAAAAGTCTGGAAATACTAAAGTAAATGCAGTTTGTGATGATGAAGTTCTTAGGTTTACTGCCGATGAGTGGAAAGCCTTTACAAGTGTAAAACAAGAAGAAATTTTATTGCAATACCGATTGACATTTTTATCGGATACCGAAGTAAATTGGTGCCCGGCATTAGGAACTGTCTTGGCAAATGACGAAATTGTCAATGGGGTTTCAGAACGTGGTGGCCATCCTGTAATTCGGAAGAAAATGACCCAATGGTCGATGCGTATTTCTGCCTACGCACAACGTTTGTTGGATGGACTAGAAAAAATAGATTGGCCACAACCATTAAAAGATTCTCAAACCAATTGGATCGGGCGAAGTGTAGGAGCCCTGGTAAGCTTTGAAATCCTATCTCCAACCCTTTCCAAAGGAAAGGGAGTAAAAGAAGATGCTTCGGTAAAATTGAGCTTTAAAGAATTGGAAGCCCTAAAAGAATTGCGTTTGCATTTATCAAAAGCAGAAACAGTGCTTTGGGAAGAACTAAAAAATAAAAAAGGAGCAGCGAAATTTAGAAAAAAATACACCATCGGTTCTTATTTGGTGGATTATGTGTGTTTGGCTAAAAATTTAGTTGTTGAATTTTCTGGCAAAGAGGATGAAGCCGAAAGAACGACTTATTTTAATAAAGAAGGTTTTAATGTGATTCGTTTTACAAATGACGAGGTCCTTAAAAACGTGATAAAAGTAGTTTCCGAAATTAATTTTGCAATTCAGTTTCCGAAAATTACGACAAAAGCAGAAAATAAAAGTGAAGTGACTGCCGGCCCTGTTGGTAACTCACCTAAAATTGAAGTATTTACAACCAGACCCGATACTATTTTTGGAGTGTCATTTATGACCCTTGCTCCAGAACATGAATTGGTTGCAAAAATTACAACTCCAGCTCAAAAAGCCGAGGTTGAAGCCTATGTGAAGGCAGCTTCAAAGCGTTCTGAACGTGAGCGTATGGCCGATGTAAAAACCATCTCTGGAGCCTTTACAGGAGCCTATGCTTTGCATCCCTTTACCGGAAAACAGATTCCGATTTGGATAGGAGATTATGTCTTGGCAAATTACGGAACAGGTGCGGTAATGGCAGTTCCTTGTGGAGACCAACGTGATTTTGATTTTGCAAAACATTTTGGTCTTGAGATTCCAAATATTTTTGACAATGTAGATATCTCAGAAGCTGCACATGCAGATAAAGAAGGAACTGTCATTGCAAATTCTGATTTTTTAAACGGACTTTCTTATAAGGAAGCTTTAAAGTTGGCCATTTCTAAATTGGAACAAATAGGTGCAGGTTATGGAAAAACAAATTACCGTTTAAGAGATGCTGTATTTAGCAGACAACGCTATTGGGGAGAACCTTTCCCGGTGTATTACAAAGACGGTATGCCACAGATGATTGATGCGCAATACTTGCCAATAGTATTACCAGAAGTAGAAAAATACTTACCAACCGAAGACGGAAAACCACCTTTAGGCAATGCCACAGAGTGGGCCTGGGATTCTCGTGCGAAGAAAGTGGTTAGCAACGAAAAACTTAAAAACAAAACGGTCTATCCTTTAGAATTGAATACCATGCCAGGTTGGGCAGGAAGTTCTTGGTATTTTAATAGATACATGGATGCCAGCAACGAAAATGAATTTGCTTCTAAAGAAGCCATGGATTACTGGAAAGAAGTAGATCTATACATCGGTGGTTCTGAACACGCTACAGGACATTTGTTATATGCACGTTTTTGGCAAAAGTTCTTGTTTGACAAAGGCATTGTTCCAGTAGATGAGTTTGCAAAAAAACTGATCAATCAAGGAATGATATTGGGGACGAGTGCTTTTGTGTATAGATGGGAATATGGTCAATTGGACAAGAAAAAGAAAAGGAAAACCATATTTGTTTCAAAAGGAATTATCGAAAAATCTATTTCTGAAAACTCAATGTTGATTAACATAAATAGTGAAATTGAAACTTTAGGATCTAAAATAGGCATGATTAGCTCGAAAACAGAATGGAGTCATTTTACGCCAATTCACGCGGATGTATCATTTGTAAACAAATCTGATGAATTAGATGTTGAAGCTTTTAGAAATTGGCGGCCAGAATTTAAAGAAGCTATTTTTATAGGAGAAAGTGGAAAAGTCCTTTCCTTTGGAGAGGATTTAGGAGAGGATTTTAAAGTTTCTCGTGAGGTTGAAAAAATGTCAAAATCCAAATACAATGTGGTCAATCCCGATGCTATTTGTGATGAATATGGTGCAGACGCCCTGCGTTTGTTTGAGATGTTTTTAGGTCCTTTAGAGCAAACCAAACCTTGGAAAACTTCCGGCATTTCTGGAGTGTCATCCTTCTTAAAGAAATTATGGAAGTTGTATCATTCAGGAGAAAATGGTGCGTTTTACGTAGACAACTCCCCTCCTTTGGAGGGGTCGGTGGAGGAATTAAAAACCCTGCACAAAACCATCAAAAAAGTAGAAGAAGATATAGAGAATTTCTCTTTCAACACTTCAGTGTCTACCTTTATGATTGCCGTTAATGAACTCACTGATTTGCAGTGTAACAAACGCGCAATTTTGGAGCCGTTAACCATTCTTGTTTCTCCATATGCACCGCATATTGCAGAAGAGTTATGGAGTTTGTTAGGTCATAAAAATTCTATTGCCACCGAAGACTTTCCTGTATTTGAGGCCAGTCATTTGGTAGAAAGTGCTAAAAATTACCCAATTTCATTTAATGGTAAAATGCGATTTACGATAGAATTGCCTTTAGATTTGACCAAAGAACAAATTGAAAAGGAGGTGATGGCACATGAAAAAACAATTGCACAATTAGAAGGAAGAACGCCGAAGAAAGTAATTATTGTTCCGGGAAAAATTGTCAATATTGTAGGATAGAGGCACAGTTTATGATACGTTGTTAAAACAAGACTTATTGGAGTATCTTGTCATTAGAAACAGGGAGTTTTAGGAGAATAGCAGACTAATCAATCAACAAAAAGAAAACGAATGTTTAAAAAAATGTCTTTACGGAATCGTATTTTTTTAGCCATGATTTTGTTGGTCTTGCTGGCATCGATTCTTATTGTTGCGGTTACCCTATATCAATATGACGAAGAACGAAAAGAGTATAATAAAGATCGATTTAGCAGAAAAGAGGAAGCTGTAATCGCTACCATAGAGTATGAGTTAAAGAGCATTACTTTAATGCCCTTGACCACCCAAAACCTTTCGGTTATTTTTCAGGAACGTATTTTTGAGATATCTAGCATTCACAATCTAGACATCACTATGTTTGATTTAAAGGGGAACACAATTCTTACCTCCAATGCCATAAATACATTTAGAGATACTACCTCACATGTATTGTCTCAGCAAGTTTTAGATGATTTAGAAGCCCTACCATCACATCGTATATTTAGCAATATAGAAAACGATGGGATTAGTAATGAGACTTCCTATACCTACATTACGGATTTAAAGTTTAAAAGAATTGGGGTCTTAGAATTAAAGTTTTCTCAAGACAATACCGATCAAAAAAGAGAACTGAAAGAATTCATCGCCAGGCTATCATATGTGTACGCCTTCATGTTTATGATGGCCATTCTTTTGGCGTATTTTTTATCGAGATATATCACCAAATCTTTAAAAACCATTTCTGATAAAATTAACAGGACGACCTTGCACAAGCGAAATGAAAAAATTGAATTTTCATCTGCAAGTACAGAAATAACTACCTTGGTGAATGCTTATAATAGTATGATTGATCAGCTAGAGGAGAGCGCTGCACGATTGGCTAAAAGTGAGAGAGAGCAGGCCTGGAGAGAGATGGCGAAACAGGTGGCTCACGAAATTAAAAATCCATTAACACCCATGCGACTTACCGTTCAAAGTTTTGAGCGAAAGTTTGATCCAGCAGATCCCGAAATTAAAAACAAGCTTAAGGACTACAGTGAAACGCTCATTCAACAAATTGATGTAATGACGTCTATTGCCTCTGCTTTTTCAGATTTTGCCAAGATGCCAAAGCAAAATAAGGAGCCCGTAGAAGTAGTTCCAGTGGTGAAGCTTGCATTAGAAATTTTTAATGATAGCATTATTCACTATGCTCCTTCAGAAACAAATATTATTGCGAACATAGACAAAACTCAGCTCATCCGAATTGTTACGAATTTAGTAACCAATGCCCAACAAGCAGTCGAAGAGAAAGAAAATCCTTTTATTAAAGTAGTGGTTCGACAAGATGAACACAATGTAATTATTTTGGTAGAAGATAATGGGAAAGGAATTTCTGAAGCGGTAAAAGAGTTGATCTTTGAACCAAAGTTTACTACAAAATCTAGTGGAATGGGCTTAGGTTTGGGGATGATTAAAAAAATTATTGAAGCGTATAATGGAAGTATTAATTTTACCTCCGAAGAAAATAAAGGAACTATATTTACTGTAACCATACCAAAAACATAGCATATGCATTTTGAAAATTTACTAGTCGCTAACGAGAATTCAGTGGCAACCATAACCATTCACAGACCTACAAAACTAAATGCCTTAAACAAGCAAACAATTGAAGAGTTACACCAAGCTTTTTCGGATTTGGATGCAGATAAACAAGTAAAAGTAATTATCCTTACAGGAAGCGGTGAAAAGGCTTTTGTTGCAGGTGCAGATATTTCTGAATTTGCTCATTTTGATGCAGAACTAGGAGGCCTATTAGCTGCGAAAGGCCAAGAAATGTTATTTGATTTTATCGAAAACTTATCGACCCCTGTAATTGCAGCAGTCAATGGTTTTGCCCTTGGAGGTGGTTTGGAATTGGCCATGGCTTGTCATTTTAGAATTGCATCTGACAATGCAAAAATGGGTCTACCAGAGGTTTCTTTGGGTGTTATTCCAGGCTATGGAGGAACCCAACGCCTGCCGCAATTGGTTGGTAAAGGACGTGCAATGGAGATGATTATGACAGCCGGTATGATTGGAGCAGAAGAAGCTAAAGCCAATGGTTTGGTAAATCATATTACTAGTCAAGAAGAATTGTTGCCTTTAGCACAAACTATTGCGAGCAAAATACTGCGAAATTCTTCAGTCGCTATTACTGCAGCTATAAAAGCAGTCAACGCCAATTTTAAGGAAGGTGTTAACGGATTTGAAACAGAAATTACCGAATTCGGAAATAGCTTTAGTACTGCAGATTTTAAAGAAGGAACTACTGCATTTTTAGAAAAAAGAAAGCCAAATTTTCCTGGTAAGTAAAAATAAAAAGCGAGCCTATTGGCTCGCTTTCACAAAAATGCTAATGCACTTTTTTTAATGAAATCTGTGTTCTTTCTCTATAATTTTGTCTGATGTTTATTGCCATACAGGATTGCTATTATTACTGCAATCTGCGAAACAAATAATAGTATAAATACAGATAAAACAATTGTAAACATTAGACTTTCTTTTTCTACCATTTTACTAAATATTTAGTATTCATAATGCCACAAACTTATATTTAGTTTTTCAGTTTAATATCATCAGAATTGGTAAATTTATATACTAAATTAACTTCAATATTAATATTTTTATAATTAAAAGTTAATTTAGAATAGAATAAAGATAATCCTATATAACTTTTTCTTGTTTTCTTTTGTAATTTGCAAGAGATATGAAGCAGCCTATTAGGACAAAACCCACCTTGGAGAAGATTACCCCAAGTTTTGGTAGTTCACTTTTAGTGAGAAGACATGTACAGTTTTTGAAAAAGAACAAAGCTTTCTGGCATTTTCATCCAGAGATAGAACTTGTCTATGTGAATAAAGGGAAGGGGAAAAGACATATTGGCAATCACATTAGCTATTTTAACAACAGCCAATTGGTTTTAATAGGATCCAATTTACCGCACCTGGGTTTTATGGACAGATTGACGACAAACGGTTCTGAAACTCTAATTCAATTTAAACCTGATTTTCTTGGAAATGATTTTTTTAAAATTCCAGAGATGATTGCCGTAGATCAACTTTTTGAAAGGGCTAAAAAGGGCATACGATTTAATATAGAGATCAAAAAAAGAGTTGGCGCAAAGATTGAAGATTTAGTTGAATTAGAGGGGCCAAACAGAATCATTGCATTTTTGGATATTTTAAAGGAATTGGCACAAACCCAAGATTATACGATTTTAAATGCAGATGGATTTGCTTTTGAAATTCAACCTCAGGACAATGAAAAAATCGATTTGATTTTTAAATATATAAACGAAAACTTTAATAGACATATTCGTCTTGAGGAAGTGGCTGATCTGGCGAGTATGACGGTCCCTGCATTTTGTAGGTTCTTTAAAAAAACAACTTCAAAGACTTTTACAAAGTTGGTCAATGAGTACAGGGTAGTTCATGCGACCAAATTATTATTAGAACGAAAAATGAGTATTTCGGAGATAAGTTTTGAATGTGGATTTAATAATTTTTCACATTTCAATAAGCTCTTTAAGGAGTTTACTGGAAAATCTGCTTCCAAATATAGAAGCGAGACCTTAAATTTAATTCAATAATTCATGTTTTATGAGTAAAAAAATAGAAAAAGCAATAGCGTATTATACCTTTAAGAGTAAGGAACTTTTAGAAGAGGTAAATTTGAGAAATGATTTAACCGTAGATCAAATCATCGAAAAAGGGAAAGCCTTAGGTGTCTTAGAATATAAAATTACCGCTTTAGAAGTTGCTAAGGAAAATTAAATTATTGAACTCCATTCCATTCTGCATAAAACTGTTCTAAAAACCCTTCCATATAGCGATGTCTATTTTCTGCAAGTTTGTACCCAGTTTTTGTGTTCATGGTGTTTTTTAAGAGTAGTAATTTTTCATAAAAATGATTGATGGTTGGGGCTGTAGAATTTTTGTATTCTTCTTTAGTCATCGTTAAATTTGGTGAAATTTCAGGATTGTAAATCTCCCTGTTTTTAAATCCACCATAGTTAAAGCAACGAGCAATTCCAATGGCACCAATGGCATCCAATCGATCTGCATCTTGAATGACTGCTAGTTCAGGAGAATGAAAAGAATTGTCATTATTTTCCAAGCTGTTTTTATAGGAAATGTGTTTTATGATGTTTGTGACATGGGCTATGATTGTAGGAGCCACTTTTTGTTGCTCCAGAAAAACCTTGGCCTTGGCAGGGCCAATTTCTTCATTGCCCTCATAGAATTTTGCATCGGCGATATCATGTAATAAGGCCCCAAGAGCCACAATTAAAGGATCAACAGGTTCTTCTTTTGCGATGAGCAAGGCATTTTTATACACCCGTTCTACATGAAACCAATCATGGCCTCCTTCGGCACCTTTTAAGGTTTCTTTTACAAAGACTATGGTTTTTTGGATGAGAGCTTGATCTTTCATAATGTAAAGCTAAAAAAACCACGCAAATTTGCGTGGTTTTTTATCAAATACTCTTTTTATCTTAAGTTAATCAATCTAAAAAACCTATAGACTTCTTCCCTTTGGGAAGATGCCGTAGGCAGATGGGATTAACAAAACTCTTCGTAAGCCTGTGCTAGATTTTGAGCAATCATTTGAGCAGAACGACCTTCAATATGGTGACGTTCTAACATATGAACCAAATTTCCATCCTTAAACAAGGCAATCGCCGGTGATGATGGAGGGAAAGGAATCATATACTCTCTTGCTTTTTGAGTAGATTCTTTTTCTACGCCTGCAAAAACAGTCGTAAGATTTGTTGGCTTTTTATCTGCGCCTAAAGAAGCAATGGCTCCTGGTCTTGCAGTCCCTGCAGCACAACCACATACAGAGTTTACCATTACTAAGGTAGTTCCTTCTTTTGCTATGGCATTGTCTACGTCTTCCGCAGTATATAAAGCTTTAAAACCAGCATTGATCAATTCATCACGCATTGGTTTTACTAATTCTTCTGGATACATAATCTTTAAATTTTAAGGGACAAAGGTACAAATAATTTAGTCCAAAGTCCAAAATTTAAGATTGAAAGCCGAGCCAAAAAATGATTGCTAATTAAACAATGTAATAATGTAATAATGTAGCAATGTAGCAATGTAGCAATGTAGCAATGGAACAATGTAGCAATGTAGCAATGTAGCAATGGAACAATGGAACAATGGGGCAATTTGTTAATTTGAATTTTTTAACTTTCGTCTTTCGTCTTTGAGTCATCGGTGATGAGAATAGCTATGAATTCATGCTTTCGTATCTGCTTGCCATGCCTTCAACAGGAAATCGGAAGGTAGGTTTGTCTTAGCCTTCGTCTTTGTCTTCGTCTTTGTCTTCGTTTTTGGTCTTTCGTCTTTGGACTTTTACCCTTAAACATCGTAACTTTGCAACTTTTAAAAGAATAAAATGGGAAACTTCACAAAATGGTTGGGAGCAGGATTGGGTTTTACCTTAGGTGGGCCAATCGGGAGCATAATTGGGTTTGCAGTAGGAAGTTTTGTAGATGGATTTAGCAAAGAAGACATCCTTAAAGAAGCACAGTCTGCTAGAGGTCGTTCTGCAGGTACGCAATCAGGAGATTTTGAAATAAGTTTATTGGTCTTGGCTTCAATTGTGATAAAAGCGGATGGGAAAGTAGATCAAAGAGAGCTTGATTACGTTAGGTCTCAGTTTGTTGGTATGTATGGAAAGGACAGAGCAAACAACGCTTTCAGATTGTTTAAAGGCATCATCAAAGAAGAAGTATCAGCCTATCAAGTTTGTATGCAAATTAGACAACATATGCCGCATGCTTCACGTTTGCAATTGATTCATTTTTTATTCGGAATTGCAAAATCAGATGAGCATGTTACTGAAATAGAGGTCAATGAGATTAAAAAAATTTCTGGCTATTTAAATATCAAATCTTCTGATTTTGAATCCATGAAAGCGATGTTTTTTGATAGCTCTGACAATGCCTTTAAAATTTTGGATATTACCAAAGAGGCCAGCAATGATGAGATTAAGAAAGCTTATAGAAGAATGGCTAAAAAATACCACCCAGATAAGTTAGAAGATTTAGGAGAAGAGCATTTAAAAGGGGCGCAAGAGAAGTTTTTACAAATTCAAAACGCTTACGAGAAACTTAAAAAAGAGCGAGGAATATTGTAATTCAAATTCGTTTTTAGTCATACGGCCTCGTCTTATTTTTTACTTCTGAGCCTTATCATTTTGGCCCTTTACTACTTTGCCAAAAGTATCTTCAATGCTCAAGGTTGAAGTTTGACTTCTAAAAGTTCAACTTTTTTGCAACAATGACAGGGATTTACAAGAAAATATGTAATTTCGCACCTCGATTAAAGAGTAGGAAAAAATGAGCACGAAATT
>CBFHUV010000072.1:0-11004 GCA_965659055.1 Polaribacter sp. | reverse complement strand
CAACTACTTATGTCGATGACTTTGAAGCGTCTCAAATTCCTATAGAGTTACTTTCTCCATTAAGCTGGTTCACCGCAAGTACTCCAGATACTCCTACTTTCCCAAATTTTAATGGGGATAAAAAAAATGATCTTTCTTATAACAACCAGCGAGCAAAATTGGCCTGGTATTCTATAGATCAAATTTTTTACGGCAACGGATCGAAACCGGCGAACATCGACAATGTGGAATTATCTCGAACAGAAGTTCGTCAGATTGGCTACTCAGAATTGTTTCCAAATACAGAACTTGATATTACCCAAAACACCTTAGTTAGAACCTTGGATTTGGCTTATTTTCCATCAGAAAGAGGAACCTATAACATGGATGATACCAATGCAAATGGGAGTGTTTTGAGCAATCCCGAAAGCAGATGGGGAGGTATTATGAGGCCCTTAACAACAAATAATTTTGATCAAGCCAATGTTGAGTATATCCAATTTTGGATAAAAGACCCTTATCAAGATTACTCGATTAGCAATGAAGAAGGATTGCCAATAGGAGTAGATCCAAAGAATCCAATCAATCAGGTTGGAGACTTGTATTTTAACCTTGGTAATATTTCTGAGGATATTTTAAAAGATAACCGTAAAATGTATGAAAACGGTTTGCCTACAGATGGATCCACCAGAAATACCATTGCAACTAGTTGGGGAAATGTTCCTCTAAACCAGTCCATCGTCTATGCTTTTGATGAAAATGATTTGTCACGACAAAACCAAGATATCGGTTTGGATGGAATTAAAAATGAAGACGAAGCTGCGTTTTTCTCAAATTTAGGCGTCAATATCTCTAGGCTAAATCCAAACGATATTGCATCTGACAATTTTCAGTATTTCAGGGGAAGAGAGCTAGACGCCTTAAACGCATCTATATTAAATCGCTATAAAAATTTTAACAATACAGAAGGAAATTCTCCTACAGCAAATCAATCCTTAGAGCCGTATCCAACATCTTCAAGTTCGTATCCAGATACCGAAGACATTAATAAAGATCAAACCATGAATACGGTCGAAAGTTACTTTGAATACAAAGTTTCACTCAATAAAAACAGTTTGATTAAAGGTACTAACTTTATCGTTGATGAAAAGGAAACGCAGGTAACCTTAACCGATGGGAGCATAAAAACCACCAAATGGTATCAATTTAGAATTCCTGTTCGAAGTGGTACTGCAATTAATGGAATTACAGATTTTAACAGCATTCGATTTATCAGAATGTATTTGACGAAATTTAAGATGCCAGTGGTCATTCGTTTTGGACAATTAGAATTGGTTCGAAGTGATTATAGACGTTATACTAAAACCCTTGATCCTAAAGTCTCACCGGCAAAAGAATTGACCAATCAACAAATCAATAATTTTGAGGTAGGAGTGGTTAATATAGAGCAAAATGAAGGAAGATATGTGGTTCCACCAGGCATTGTTAGAGAACAACTTCAAGGAACTTCAACCATTCAGCAGCAAAATGAACAATCTGTTTCTATCAAAGTCACAAATTTAGAACCTAATGAAACAAGAGCAATCTATAAAAATGTCATTGTAGATCTTCGGATGTACAAAAAACTACAACTTTTTTTGCATGCAGAGCCTATAATTACAGGGAGTGTTTCTGACAATGATTTGGTAGCTGTGGTTCGCTTAGGAACTGATCTAGATGAAAATTTTTATCAAATAGAAATACCACTAAAAATTTCACAAAACGGTAGTTTGGCTCCTTCAAATGTATGGCCAGAAGCAAATAATTTAGAGGCAATTTTAGAACAGTTAGGGCAGTTAAAATTACAAAGAGATGCGAGTATTCCCAACTCGGGAGGAGCCATTGCTGTAAACACCTTATATCCATTTCCGTCAAGTTCAGATCCTAAAGAATTAATCTTAAGAGTTAAAGGAAATCCCACACTTGCTGGAATTCGAACTCTCATGTTAGGGGTAAAGAATAGTACTCAAACACCTAAAAGTGCAGAAGTTTGGTTTAACGAGCTTAGAGCTTCTGGCTTTGATAACAAAGGAGGTTGGGCAGCAATAATTAGTGCAAACACAAATTTTGCAGATGTCATGGACCTTTCAGTAACTGGAAAAATCCAAACTATTGGTTTTGGAAATGTAGAAGACCGTGTAAACCAAAGAAGTATTGAAGAGGTGCGTCAATATGATTTTTCGACGAATATCAAATTGGGGAAAATGCTTCCACAACAATGGGGTATACAATTGCCAATGAGTTATAGTATAGGAGAAGAATTTAGAGATCCAAAATATGACCCTCAATACCAAGATGTTAAGTTTGCTGATGCAAAAGGAGTAAATCCAAATAGCGCTAATGCTCAGAATTATACCATTAGAAAGAATATTAGTTTTATTAATGTTAAGAAGAAGAGAAACCCGAAATCAACAAAAAAACCAAAAATATACGATATAGAAAACCTTTCTTTTTCGTACGCTTTTTCGGAAGAATTTCACAAAGATTATACGATAGAAAAAAATCTAAATCAAAATTTGACGGCTTCAGCGAGTTATGATTACGCCTTTCAATCGAAATTTTTAGAACCCTTTAAAAGCTCTAAATTTTTAGGAAAAAGCAAGTATCTAAAATTTATAAAAGACATCAATATTAAGTTATTGCCAAAGTCCTTTGGAATCAATTCTCGGATTACACGAAGTTTTAATCAACAAAAATCTAGAAATCTTATAGAAGGTTTAACAGATCAGCCCACACTAACCCAACGCAGATTTTTATTTGATTGGGATTATACCATCGTTTTTGATCTAACAAAATCGCTAGAGCTTAATTTCAATGCGAATAATAATTACCTCAATGATGTACTTAATTTAGCAGAAGAAGATGGAATTTTTAATGGCTTTTTTAATACGGGAAGACCAAATCATTACAGTCAAAATTTAAAAGCGACGTATAAAATCCCTATTGACAAGTTTCCTTTTATGGGTTTTGCTGCAGCTTCGTATTCATATAATGCAAATTTTGATTGGCAAGCCAGTTCTCAAACCTACCAAGATAAAATTGGAAATCTTTTGCAAAACTCCAATACACATAATTTTAATAGCACTTTGAATTTTGAGAAGCTATATCAAGAAACTGGGTTTAAAAAATTGTTTACTCGAACAGCAAAACAGAAAGAGCCAGTCTTAGCGAATCCTCGACTTCCTAGTGTTCGGAAAGCTACTATAGCAGAAAGTAAATCCAATACCTTTTCAGACAAATTACTTTTGGGGGCTTATGATTTATTAACCTCTGTTAAAACAGCCAAGGTTAGTTATGCTTCAAACAATGGAACTTTGCTTCCAGGATACACAGGTATTGCCGGATTTTTAGGAACTGATCAGATTAATGGAGGCTTAGCTCCAACCTTGGGCTTTGTGTTTGGGAGTCAGGTAGACATTAGAAATACCGCACTAGCCAATGGTTGGTTGGTCGCTCCAAGAAATCAAAATACTGGAGAATATTACAACAAAACTTATAGCAATACAGCTTTTAATAAATTAGACCTTTCTGTTTCCATAGAGCCATTTAAGGATTTGACCATCGATCTCTTAGGGAATAGAATTCGCACAAAAAATGTTTCACAGCAACTCGATGTCATTGAAGATGGAAGTCCTTTTGGGGCTTTGGCCAATACACCTCTTTTTGAAAGTGGAAACTTTAGCACAAGTTTTTCTATGTTATCAACGGCCTTTAAAGACTCTGACGCCTTGTTCCAGAATTTTTTAAACAACAGAACTCAGATTGCTCAAAGATGGTCCGATGCAACCGGCCTGCCAATTAGTGGTTTTAAACAAAGTGGCCAGCAAGTATTGTTGCCTGCTTTTGTGGCTGCTTATTCAGGAGACAGTCCAGGTAGCATTGGTTTGGGGGTTTTCAAAAACATCCCAATTCCAAACTGGACACTCCGATATAGAGGCTTAATGGACTTGGACTGGTTTAAGGATAATTTTTCCAATTTTGTCATTTCTAATGGCTATAAATCTTCTTATACCGTAGCAAATTACACCAATAACTTACAATATGACGCTAACAATCCTTCGCAAGTAAATGCCTCTGGAAACTATCATTCAGAACTATTGGTTTCTTCTCTGAGCTTAATTGATGAGTTTTCACCTTTGATTAAGATAGACATGAAAATGAGAAACTCTTTTTCGTTTACTGGAGAAATACGAAGAGATCGGACCCTCACGTTAAATTTTGACAATAGCACACTTACAGATGTAAAAGGAACAGAATTTATATTTGGTATTGGTTATAAGATTCAAAATGTAGGCTTTCGGACCAATTTTATAGGAAAGCAACAGGCGCTGAAAGGTGATATCAATCTAAGAGCAAATATCTCTATTAGAGACAACTTAACCATGATTCGATCATTAGATGTAGAAAATAATCAAATAAGTGGTGGTCAAAAACTTTTATCTATTAAATTTGCAGCAGATTATAAATTAAATACTAGTTTAACGGCTTCGTTTTATTACAATCATAATACGTCGCAGTATGCAATTTCAACAACTTTCCCAAGACAAACAATTAACGCGGGATTGAATATTATTTACAACTTAGGAAACTAAAAATTAACAACTATAAAATAAAATTACAATGAACATTCCATCAGAATTAAAGTACACAAAAGACCACGAGTGGATTCGAGTAGAAGGCGACACAGTAACTATCGGTATTACTGATTTTGCTCAAAGTGAATTGGGTGATATCGTATATGTAGATGTAGACACCTTAGATGACACTGTAGAGAGAGAAGAAGTTTTCGGTTCTGTAGAAGCTGTTAAAACGGTTTCAGACTTATTTATGCCAATCACTGGAGAAGTGGTTGAATTTAACGAAGGTTTAGAAGATGAGCCAGAATTGGTAAACAAAGATCCTTATGGAGCAGGATGGATGATTAAGGCCACTGTTTCAGATGCTTCTCAATTGGATGATTTATTAGATGCAGATGCTTACAAAAATCTTATTCAGGGATAGATTTTTATATGTGGCTTTGGCAGTTACTGCTGCGATAGCTTTTTTAAGCTTGATGCAATTGGGCAAAAGCCCAATCAATATTTCTCATTTAGATAAATTAGAACATGCGATTGCTTATTGTACTTTAGGGTTTACATGGATGATGGCGATAAAAAAGTCGCATCATAATCTTGGTGTGCGCTATTTAATTGCAATGGCTTGTTTTTTTTATGGCATAATTATTGAAGTCTTGCAAACAACCATAACGAGTTATAGAACTGCTAGCGTTCTTGATGTATTAGCGAATATGGTTGGAATAGGCATCGCTTTATTGCTTTTTAAGTTAATTTTTAAAAAAAATAAAGCGAAATAGTAAGAAGGCTTGCATAAGTCATAAGAATTTATTTAAATTAGCGAACTATTTAAAACAAACCAGGATGGAAATTAAGAAAAATCCAAAATCAAATCTAGAAAATTACTCTAAATTGTTTATTCAATTAGGTTTGGTTTTAGCACTTTTTGTGGTGTATGTATCAATGGAGAACAAAACCTATGACAAACCAGTGGGGTCTTTAGGGGATGTGAATATGCAGAATGAAATGGAAGAGGACATTCCAATTACAGAACGTATTGAGCCAGAAATTCCAAAATCTCCACCACCACCAGCTCCAGAAAAAATAGAGATTGTTGAAGACGAGAAGGAAGTAGAAGAGACCGTAATCGAAAGTACTGAAACCGACGAAACTGAAGCTGTTATGGTTGAAGATATCGTAGAGGCTGAGGTTGAAGAAGAAATCTTAGAAGATGTACCGTTTTCAATTATTGAAGAAGTACCTGTATTCCCAGGTTGTACAGGAACAAAACAAGAAAAAACAGACTGTCTTAATGATAAGATTAGAAGTCATGTGTTGAAGAAATTTAACAATGATTTGGCTGCAGATTTAGGTTTACCTCCAGGTAAAAAGAAAATCTATGTAGTTTTTCGTATTGATCCACAAGGAAACATTACAGAAATCAATGCAAGAGCTCCACATCCTAGATTAAGAGATGAAGCTATAAGAGTAGCTAAAACCTTACCTAAGATGACCCCAGGAAAGCAAAGAGGAAAGCCAGTAGGGATGAGATATACTTTGCCAATTTCTTTCAACGTAGAATAAGACTAAAGAATACATTAAAAAGAGCAACATCTGTTGCTCTTTTTTTTGCCCAAAATTTGAATTTGTAGTTTCTTTTCTGCACATTGAATCTGTCTTGTTTAAATAAAACTTTACAGTATAATTTTAGTATTTTTGTTTGATAAGACCAAGCAATGAGACTCTCAAGCTATATAGACTCTACATATTTAAAAACTTCTAATCAAGCAGGTATTTCGGAAGATGAAACCCAAATTCTTGTCGAAAAACTCATTCAGGAAGCCATTGAATATCGGTTTAAATCAGTGATGATCAGGGCCGAATATATTTCTTTGGCAAAACAACTCATTCAAAAAGCAAATTCTCAAGTTCTTATTGGCACTGTAATTGGCTTTCATGATGGACTTTCTAAAGTTACTCAAAAACTTAAAGAAATAGAAACGGCCATAAGTTTGGGGGCCGATGAGGTAGATGTTGTTATTAATTTTGAAGCTTTTAAAAGGAAAGAGTTTGCCTTGGTTACTGAGGAGGTTATTTTGTGTACCCGTTTAGCCTTAAATAATGGTAAAGTGATTAAATGGATTATAGAAACAGCATCGTTAAACACAGAAGAAATTTCAAATATTTCTGCTCTGATTAAAGATTTGGTGCTTAGTAATTTTTCGGTATCAGCTGCTCAAAAAGTATTTGTAAAATCATCAACTGGTTTTTATAAAACACCTATAGGAGTGCCCAATGGAGCCACTTTTATAAGTATTAAAACCATGGTAACAAATGCAAGACCACTTAAAATAAAAGCAGCTGGAGGGGTAAAAACTAAAGAAGATCTCTTAAAAATGATTACTTTAGGAGTTGATAGAATAGGGACCTCTTCTGCAAAGAAGATTTTAGATGAAACTTAAACTAATTCGAATTTTTAATAATGGATGCATATTTTGCACATGAAACAGCGGTTATAGATGAAGGTTGTGCCATAGGAGAAGGTACAAAAATTTGGCATTTTAGCCATATAATGCCAGGATGCATTATTGGCAAGAATTGTAATATTGGTCAAAATGTTGTGGTTTCACCAGATGTCGTTTTAGGGACTAATGTAAAGGTTCAAAACAATGTTTCTATTTATACAGGCGTTATTTGTGAGGATGATGTCTTTTTAGGCCCTTCTATGGTTTTTACTAATGTAATTAACCCGAGAAGTGCAGTGAATAGAAAAAACGCCTACGTAAAAACATTGGTAAAAAAAGGAGCGAGTATCGGCGCTAACGCGACCATAGTTTGTGGTCATGATATTGGTGAATATGCTTTCATTGGAGCTGGAGCAGTAGTCGTTAAAGAAGTGTTGCCATATGCCTTGGTTGTAGGAAATCCTTCTAAGCAGATTGGTTGGATTAGTGAGTATGGCCATCGTTTAACTTTTAATGATGATCAAATTGCAATTTGCCCTGAAAGCGGAGAACAGTACAAATTAGAAAATAACATTGTTATAAAATTAATATAGTCCTTTATTATAGTTTAGACGTATGAAAAGAATCATTCTAATGGCAACGCTATTTTTACCATTAATGTTGGTGGGTCAAATGGAGAGAATGCCTGTTTTTAAAGCTTGTGAATAACAAGATTCTTTATCCTTAGAAGCGTGTTTCTACACAGAAACTAAAAAAGCCTTTTTTAAAGAATTTAAAACTCCAAGTATCCTCCAAAAGGATCGTTTTTCTAGTTCTGTAACAGCCACTTTTGTAGTTACATCTGCGGGAAACTTTGAACTTATTTACCTTAACTCTCCTTATATAGAGCTGAAGGAAGAGGTGGCAAGAAGTTTTCGAAAATTGGCAACAGTTACCCCAGCAATGTATAACAATCAGAAAATAGAGATGCGTTTTCAACTGCCTATAAATTTTCCAATTGACCAAGCAGGAAATAGCATAGAGTCAGAAATAAAAAAACCTAAAAAGGACTTAAAAGTAGTCGTTTTAGAGGATAAAAACCCCAGTCTTTTTAATGAACACAGAAGTCAATTAAATATTCCGTTTACTCATTTAAAGTACAGTGAATACGAATATCAAATCAGTAAAGCTTCTAATACGCATACTGCGGTTAAACCCTACAGTTATAGTTATGTGAACAATTATGTTGATCTTGATGGAGAAAAAAGCAAATTTTTAAAGCCTGAAAAAAAATCTTGGTTTGGAAAAAAATTATGGAATGAGCACTTACTCAGCGTTGAAGGAGATGGATATTGGTTTAATTTAAACTTTTTGGTCGATGTTCAGTTGGGAAAAGCTAACAGAACTCCTTCTTATACTTATAATAATTCAAGAATATTTACGATTAATGGAGGTTTAGGGGATAATTTTTCTTTTTCTTCAACTATTTATGAAAGTCAAGGGAGGTTTGCCGAATACATTAATGAGTATATTGGCAATCGGTCGGCAAGCTTTAAACCCGCTTTTTCTGAAGGTTTAGTTCCAGGTAGGGGTAAGGCAAAAGGTTTTGGATCTACCGCTTTCGATTATCCTGTAGCAGAAGGTTACTTAGCTTACACACCTAACAAGTTTGTCCAGTTTCAGTTTGGACATGGTAAAAATTTTATAGGTGATGGTTAAAGATCCTTATTACTTTCTGATGTTTCTGCTCCCATGCCTTATTTAAAGATGAATTTTTCCTTGTGAAAATTTAATTACACCAATATTTGGATGTGGGGCACCGATGTGCGCGCTCCAGTTGTGGTTAATAATGAGCATGCAAGAAAATATATTGCCATGCATTATTTAAGCATTAATATTACAGATAGATTAAATATAGGCTTGTTTGAAACGGCAATTTCTAAGGGTGATCAAGGCTTTGATATTGGCTTTATGAATCCTATTATTTTTTACCGTTCCGTTGAGTGTAATCGTGGAGAAGATGCCGGAAATGCTTTGGTAGGCTTTACTGCAAAATACAAGTTAAAGGAAAATATTCATTTGTACTCTCAGCTGGTCGTTGACGAATTTTCTTTTGGAAAAATTGGCAACTTAGGCTATTGGGCGAACAAATTTGGTGTTCAATTAGGAGCAAAATATTTCAATGCTTTTAAGGTGGATAATCTATTTTTACAAGGAGAGTTTAATACAGTGCGCCCATATACCTATTCTCATGGAGATCCTGTTTTAAATTACGGAAACTACAGTCAGCCTTTAGCGCATGCATGGGGTGCAAATTTTTGGGAAGTTCTCGCCATTGCTAGCTATAAATTTCATCGTTGGACTACAAGTGCAAAATTTGTTCTGGGTCAAAAAGGTTTTGATATAGATGACACTGTTAGTTATGGTGGTGATATTTCCAAATCATATGATATTAGAAAAGGAGATAATGATAATGAATTAGGTCAAGGAAATAAAGCTACGATCTTTGTGGCAGATTTACAGGCCAGGTATTTACTAAATCCTTTTAATAATTTAAGTTTATTTGGAGGTTTAACGCTTAGAAAATTTTCCGCAGAAACTGAAACTTCAAGTTTTACTAGTACGAATGATATTTGGTTCACAGTAGGGGTGAAAGTTGATCTATTTAATTGGTATTTTGATTTTTAGAAAAGAATCGTAAAAATTTCTTAAAATTTATGAATTGTAAAAAAAACGTGTATATTTGTTACGTGGTGTAAAAGCCACTTTCTTTTTCATAGCAATTTTCCCACTCTAATCTTTTAGAGTGGGTTTTTTTGTGACTAAAAAATTGACATAAAAAAACCCTAACATTTTCATGTTAAGGTTTTATAGTACTGAAGATGGGACTTGAACCCATACGGACCTTACAGTCCACTGGATTTTAAGTCCAGCGTGTCTACCAATTCCACCACTTCAGCATTGGTATGCTATTCTATAGAGCGAAAGACGAGATTTGAACCCCTGCCTGCCGGCAGGCAGGCGCGACCTAGGTCGCTCTATTAGCTGCAAACACAAATTTCAAAATGAAATTCTATTTACAAGTAGAGCGAAAGACGGGATTTGAACCCGCGACCCTCACCTTGGCAAGGTGATGCTCTACCCCTGAGCTACTTTCGCAGTCATTCGTGAATGAACGTGCATGTCTTTCAATGCGGGTGCAAAGTTAATACAAAAAAGCAATTAGCAAAGTTTTTTTTAAAAAAAAAACAAATCATCAAAAGGGTTTCATTTATCTTTGAAAAAGCATAGAAATTAGTGAATAATAAAATATCTTTGCAAAATAATTGAGCAGGTAAAATGAGTTCTATTTCATCTATAGAAAAAAAATCTTCCCTAAAAAGTTTTTTGACCGATTTAAAGCAGCTTACCAAAGTTGGTTTGTCGCTTAGCGTTGTTTTTTCTTCTGTAGCTGGCTATTTATTAGCTACTGAAGTTGTTGACTTTTATGTTCTTGCACTGCTTGCGATAGGTGGTTTTTTTATGGTGGGCGCATCCAACACCTATAACCAGGTGATCGAAAAAGAAACTGATGGCTTGATGAAGAGAACGATGAACAGACCACTTCCGACAGGAAGGATGCATTCGAATACTGCACTTATTATAGCTATTATATTTACCGTGGCAGGGATTTCTATCTTATATACGATCAATGCAAAAACGGCCCTATTTGGAGCCATTTCTATATTTCTATACACCAGTGCTTATACTCCATTAAAGGCAGTAACACCCTTGGCTGTTTTTGTAGGAGCCATTCCAGGAGCCATTCCGTTTATGCTAGGTTGGGTTGCTGCAACTGGACAATTTGGAATAGAAGCAGGATTTTTATTTTTAATCCAATTTTTTTGGCAGTTTCCTCATTTTTGGTCCATTGGCTGGTTGCAATTTGAAGAGTATAAAAAGGCAGGATTTAATATGTTGCCAATGAATACAAAAGATAGAGGAGCTAT
>CBFHUV010000071.1:0-11106 GCA_965659055.1 Polaribacter sp. | reverse complement strand
CTAACTTCAATTCTCGTTCGTATAAAATTTGTATTTTTGACACTGTCGAAACTCTTTGTGTTTTTAGTTCTAAATGAAAAAACATTTAGTCAGAAACAAAGACAAACCTGCCTGTCGCAGGCAGGGACAAAAACGAATTTTGATAAACCACAATGACCTTTAAACAATTCAAGGAAAACAAAATTGTAAAAATCACAACCAACAAATACTTGTTGATTTTAACCGCGTTTGTTGTTTGGATGCTTTTTTTTGATGAAAATTCGTATCTTGTTCACAGAGAGTTTAACAAGGAAATAAACGAATTAGAAGAAGCAATCAATTTCTACAAGTTAAAAATTAAAGAGGATCAATTGATCATCCAAGATTTACAAGATTCATTACAATTAGAAAAATTTGCACGAGAGCAATATTTAATGAAGAAAAAAAACGAAGATATTTTTATCATCGAATTTGATACCCTTAAAAAATAATGAGCAGCTATTTATTTGAGCAATTCGAAACTACTTCACCAAGTGCTTGGAAACAAAAAATACAAGTCGATTTAAAAGGGGAAGATTACAATGAAACCTTACTTTGGAAATCGGATGAAGGTATTATAGTAAAGCCTTTTTACACAAAAGAAGATCGTAAAAAAGGAAGCTTTATTAGTGATCCTTTTGATACCAAAATTTGTCAATCTATCTATATTGACAATGAGCAAATAGCCAATTTTTTGGCTACGGACGCCTTAAAAAGAGGAGCTACAGCGCTCGAATTTAAAGCTTCAAAAAAATTCGATTATCAGAAACTTTTAACAAATATAAACCTTCAAGAAATATGTGTTTATTTTAGATTTGATTGGCTAGATGATCATTTTATCAATGAACTTGCTCAATTTTGCAATTCAAAGAATTGCTATTTTGATATAGATATCATTGCAAAATTGGCGAACAGTGGCAATTGGTTTGAGACGCTTAATAATGATTTTAAAGCATTAGGAAACATCATTCAAAAAGGTAGAAATTCTCTTTCTGTTAACTCCAGTATTTACCAAAATGCAGGAGCTAATATTAGTCAAGAGTTAGCCTACACCCTAGCCCATGCCAATGAATATTTAAACTATTTTGGAACAAATTCAGCCACACAGTTTCACTTTAAATTTGCAGTAGGTGGAAATTATTTTTTCGAAATTGCAAAATTAAGAGCATTTCGAATGCTTTGGGAAGCCTTGTTGCATGAACATGGAATTAAAGAAACGGAGGCACATATTTGCTGTCAACCTAGTTTACGGAACAAAACTATTTACGATTATAATGTTAATATGCTCAGAACAACCTCTGAGTGTATGAGTGCAATTTTAGGTGGCGCCAATACTGTTTTAAATACACCCTATGATGTTTTGTTTCATAAGTCTAATGAATTTGGAGAGCGTATTGCCAGAAACCAGCTCCTAATTTTATTAGAAGAATGTGAATTAGCAAATGCAAATACCATTGCTGATGGAACCTATTATATTGAAAGTTTAAGTATACAATTAGCAGAAAAAGCCTTGGCAATTTTTAAAACTATTGAAAAGACAGGCGGTTTTTTAAAGCAGTTAAAAGAAGGCACTATTCAAAGAAAAATTGAAGAAAGTGCACAAAAAGAACAAGAACAGTTTAATAGTGGTGAGTTGGTTTTAATTGGGAGCAATAAACAGGCGAATTCTTCGGATCTCATGAAAGAAAACTTGGAGCTTTACCCATTTGTAAAGGTGAAACCCATAAAAACCTTAATTGCTCCTATTTTGCAAAAAAGGTTAGCAGAAGACTATGAAAAAAACAGACTGAATAAGGAATGAAATATGAGCGGAGCTGCCAAAATAGTAGAACTTCAGTCAAGACAAAAACGTCTCGAAAACAGCAACAAACGCAGAAGAAAGAAAATACCATTAACAATTATTGGTATAGTTTTAGGTGTTTTGGTGATTGTATTCCTTTTCGAAGAAAAAGTATATCATTTATTTGGAACTAGTACAAACATGGTTTTAATCATAAGAATTATTTCAATTCTCATAATTGCTATTTATCTAGTTTTCAGCTTCCTTAAGATACGAAGAACAAATACTAAAATAAAAGAAATTAGCAATCAGTTGTACAATATTTTAAAGCTAAATGCCTAACATTTTTGAGCCATGAATAGAAAAAACATTCAAAATATATCGCTGAAATCGTTAGAAAATAAAGAGACCTCTACTTCTTTTAAACATGAAGATTTTGTCGCTGGAATTGCTCCTTTCTTGCGAGGCCCTTATAGTACTATGTTTGTTCGAAGACCTTGGACGATCAGACAGTATGCAGGATTCTCTACAGCAGAAGAAAGCAATGCTTTTTATCGTAGAAATTTGGCCGCAGGTCAAAAAGGTTTATCGGTCGCATTTGATTTGGCAACCCACAGAGGTTATGATTCTGATCACGAAAGAGTTCAAGGAGATGTAGGAAAAGCAGGTGTCGCCATTGACTCTGTAGAAGACATGAAAATACTATTTGATCAGATACCACTTGATCAAATGTCAGTATCCATGACCATGAATGGTGCTGTACTTCCTATCCTATCTTTTTATATTGTTGCTGCAGAAGAACAAGGCGTTCAAGCAAATCAATTATCAGGTACCATTCAAAATGATATCTTAAAGGAGTTCATGGTTCGCAACACTTATATTTATCCCCCAAGCCCTTCTATGGGAATTATCGCAGATATTTTTGAGTATACGAGTAAAAATATGCCCAAGTTTAACTCCATCTCTATATCGGGATATCATATGCAAGAAGCAGGAGCAACTGCAGAAATAGAATTGGCTTATACCTTGGCTGACGGATTGGAATATCTCCGAAAAGGTTTGGAAACAGGCATGGACATCGATAGTTTTGCGCCTCGTTTGTCTTTTTTCTGGGCCATTGGAATGGATCATTTTAGAGAAATAGCTAAAATGCGAGCTGCCAGAATGCTTTGGGCGAAAATTGTACAACAATTTAATCCAAAAAACGAAAAATCATTGGCCTTAAGAACCCATTGCCAAACCAGTGGTTGGAGCTTAACCGAACAAGATCCTTTTAACAATGTTGCCAGAACTACGATAGAAGCTATGGCAGCGGCCTTTGGAGGAACTCAAAGTTTACATACCAATGCACTAGATGAAGCCATTGCCCTTCCAACAGATTTCTCTGCAAGAATTGCTAGAAATACTCAAATTTATCTTCAGGATGAAACTAAAATTACAAAAACAGTAGATCCTTGGGCAGGAAGTTTCCATGTTGAAAGATTAACAGAAGACATTGCCAATGCAGCTTGGAAACTCATCGAAGAAGTTGAAGAACTTGGAGGGATGACCAAGGCCATTGAAAAGGGAATTCCTAAAATGCGAATTGAAGAGGCTGCTGCCAAAAAGCAGGCAAAAATTGATAGTGGTCAGGATAGTATTATAGGGGTTAATAAATACGCTTTAAAAGAAGAAGATCCTTTACATATTTTAGAAGTCGACAACGAAGCTGTAAGGCGTTCACAAATTGAAAGACTAAATTCCTTAAAATCTAAAAGAAATACATCAGAAGTAAAAAAATCTTTATTAGCTTTGACTGAAGCTGCTAAACTTAGTGTAAATTCAAAAAAATCTTCTAAGATGGAGAAATCCAATTTACTTGATTTAGCAATTAAAGCAGCCCGAGAAAGAGCTACTTTGGGTGAGATTTCGGATGCTTTAGAAGTTGTTTTTGGTCGTCATAAGGCCGTTCATAAAACCATCTCTGGCGTGTACAGTAAAGAAATTAAAGATGATGCTTTGTTTAAAAAAGCAATGAATTTAGCAAATAATTTTGCTGAACTTGAAGGAAGACGCCCTAGAATTATGATTGCCAAATTAGGTCAAGACGGTCATGATAGAGGAGCAAAGGTGGTTGCTACTGGGTATGCTGATTTAGGTTTTGATGTTGATATTGGTCCCTTATTCCAAACACCTCAAGAGGCAGTAAAACAAGCGGTAGAAAATGACGTGCATATTTTGGGAATTTCATCATTAGCTGCTGGTCATAAAACTTTAGTTCCTCAAGTTATTGAGGGCCTTAAGGCATTTGGTCGTGAAGATATTATGGTCATCGTTGGGGGAGTAATTCCTGCTCAGGATTATCAATTTTTATTTGATGCTGGAGCCGTAGGTGTTTTTGGTCCTGGCACTAAAATTGCCCAAGCAGCCATTGAGCTATTAAACATCTTAATTGAGAGTATAGAAGACTAAAAATTCGTTTAAAATCGTCCTTATTTTCCTTAATTTATCCGTAAATTTGTAAACTTTTATGTTCAATTTTTACAGATGAAAAAATTACTCAATATCCTTTACTCTACTCGTTTGACGGCTGTATTGTTTTTTGCTTTTGCAATTTCAATGGGCGTTGCAACTTTTATTGAAAATGACTTCGGAACTCAAACTTCAAAAGCCTTAGTTTATAACACCTGGTGGTTTGAAGCCATCATGATTTTTTTTGTCATCAATTTTTTTGGAAACATTTTTAGGTACCGTTTGTACAAAAAAGAAAAATGGCCAGTATTATTGTTTCACTCTGCTTTTTTATTCATTTTAATAGGTGCTGGTGTTACACGATATATTGGGTATGAAGGAATGATGATTATTAAAGAAGGAGAAACTACAGATAAATTTCTATCAGAAACAACCTATTTAAATCTAGTGATAGATGATGGAAATCAACAAAAAAACCCAATTCACCAGCCCATGCTTTTATCTGCTTGGGGAAAAAATAACTGGGGATTTTCTACCAAATTTAAAGAGCAAGAAATAGACATTAAATTAGTCAATTATATTCCCTGGGCTGAGCAAAAATTAATTGAAGACCCAAACGGAGATGAATATCTATTCTTTGTAGAGTCTGGAGATGGCTCTAGACATGAACATTATATCAAAAAAGGAACTATTGAAAACATCCATAACATTTTAGTTGGCTTTGATGCCCCTGGAGACGCTACTGTAAATTTTTCCAATAAAGAGGGTACTTTAAAAATGACTTCGGCAGAATCTGGAGATTGGTTTAGAATGGCCGATCAAAAACGTGGAAAAATCAACAAGGATTCTATACAGAACTTTCAATATCTAACCCTCCATAATATCGGTGGGCTTCAATTTGTAATCCCAAGACCGGCAGAAAAAGGGATTATGAAAACTGTAAGTGGTGAAAAGGATGATACTAAATTAGACGTTATTGTTTTAGATATTTCTACGAATAATAAAACAGAGCGTATTCAATTAACTGGGGGAAAATTCAATTCTTTAAATTCAGCTCAATTAACCGTAGACAATCTCAATTTTAGATTGTTATATGGCTCTAAAACCATGGAAACTCCTTTTCAGATTAAATTGAATGATTTTCAATTAGAAAAATATCCAGGTTCTGAAACTGCAGCATCTTATGCAAGTGAAATTACAGTTATTGATGCTACAGAATCCTTTGATTTCCGTATTTTTATGAATCATATATTAGACCACAAAGGCTATAAATTCTTTCAATCAAGTTATGATAATTCGAAAGAGATTGAAGAAACGCATTTATCTGTAAATCATGACTTTTGGGGTACCTTCTTTACCTATATTGGTTATTCCATGTTGTATTTTGGCTTAATTAGTATCTTATTTGCAAAAAATACGCGTTTTGATGATTTAAAGAAAGGATTGCAAAAAATTAAACAAAAGAAAGCAGCTTTAACAATGCTACTCTTTTTGTTTGTATCCGTTTCATTATCAGCGCAACAGCATCAGCAGCATAATATTACCGAACAGCAAATTGACTCTGTGTTAAAGGCTAATTTAGTAGATCAAGCACATGCTGACTCCTTCAATCGCCTAGTGATTCAGGATGCCGGTGGGAGAATGAAACCTGCTCATACTTTCGCTTCTCAGTTGGTTCGTAAAGTTACACATCAAGAGACCTTCAAGGGCATGAGTCCTAGTCAAGTGTATCTTTCCATTATTGAAAACCCAAGATTTTGGGAGATTGTTCCTATGATTTATTTGGAAAAAGGAAATACAGAAATTAGAGAAATTCTTGGTCTATCAAAAGACGCTACTCATGCAAGTCTAACTGACTTCTTGACCCCAAAGGGAGAATACAAGATTAAAAGCCAAGTTGAAGAAGCGATCAAAAAAAATGTAAAAAACAAATTTGAAAAAGATTTGGAGCACATTAACGATCGTGTCAATTTAGTTTATAGAGCGTTGTATGGTGATATACTTAAAATCTTTCCTATTCCGAATGATGAAAATAACAAATGGGTTTCCCAACCAGAAACTTTAAATGCCAATTTTAAAGGGACAGATTCTGTGTTTGTTCGTCAGGTAATACCAGTCTATATTCAAATGCTTCAAAAAGCTAAAGAATCAAAAGATTATGCCCAAGCAGAAAAAGTTTTAGAAGGAATTAAGAATTTTCAAAGAAAATTTGGAGCCGCTGTTATTCCAAGTCAAGATAAAATTAATCTCGAAATTGCTTATAATAAATTTAGCATTTTTAACCGACTAGCTAAATATTTTGGTTTGGCCGGTGCCCTATTAATTTTTGTTGTGATTGCTCAAATTTTTGCTAACAAAAAAGTGTTTTCTTATGCCGCAAAAGGTCTAGTTGCAATCATTATCCTATTGTTTGTTTTTCATACACTAGGTTTAGGAGCCCGCTGGTATATTAGTGGAAACGCGCCTTGGAGTAACGCCTATGAGTCTATTATTTATGTGGCATGGGCGACCATGTTGTTTGGATTGGTCTTTGGAAAAAATTCAACACTAACTATTGCTGCTACGACCTTTTTAACTGCTGTTATTTTGGCTTTTGCACATCAAAACTGGTTAGATCCAGAGATTGCTAATTTACAACCCGTTTTAAATTCATATTGGTTATTAATCCATGTATCAATAATAGTAGCTAGTTATGGTCCGTTTTCTTTAGCTATGATTTTAGGAATATTTGCGCTCTTTTTAATGGCGTTCACCAATGCTAAAAACAAGGAAAAAATTGACCTAACAATTAAAGAATTAACCATCATCAATGAAATGTCTATTACCATAGGTCTTATCATGCTAACGGTAGGAAATTTCTTAGGAGGTATGTGGGCTAATGAAAGCTGGGGACGCTACTGGGGATGGGACCCTAAAGAAACTTGGGCTTTGATTTCAATTATGCTCTATGCCTTTGTGCTACATATGCGCTTGATTCCTGGTTTGAGAAGTAGATTTACTTTCAATTTATGGTCTATCATTACCTATGGCTCAATTATGATGACCTATTTTGGAGTTAACTTTTATCTATCCGGCTTGCATTCTTACGCCAGTGGAGACAAAGTAATTACGCCAACTTCAGTCTATTACTCTATAGGTTTTGTAACTATATTAGGCTTCTTTGCTTGGTTAAAACACAAGAAATATTATAAAAGATAAATCCATAATTTGTAAATTCAATAGAAGAATTTTCAAGTGATCTGACAAACAAAAATCAATAGAAAGCTGTATTTTTGCTTTCCTTAAAATAAAAAATTATATGTTTCATAAAAATTTTAAACTAATTATCGCAGCACTTATAACAGCTTGGTCTGTTTATGAATTTTCTCAAGTTCATATTATGAATGGAATTTCAATTTTATTATTAGCGGGTATTTTTATCCTTTTATATTTTAAAAACGAATTTATTCTATTGGCTTTTTTGCAATTGCGTAAGCAAAATTTTATAGGAGCTCAAAAGTGGTTAGGATATATCAAAAATCCAAGTGCCGCACTTACGAGAAAACAAGAAGGGTATTATAATTTTCTACACGGTATTATGTTGTCTCAAACCAATATTACTCAAGCAGAGAAATACTTAAAAAAAGCAGTTTCTTTAGGACTTTCTATGGGGCATGATTTGGCGATGGCAAAATTACAATTGGCAGGAATTGCCATGACAAAAAGACGTAAAAGAGAAGCAACCATGTTAATGAATGAAGCAAAAAAGTTAGATAAAAACGGAATGCTCAACGAACAAATGAAAATGATGAAACAGCAAATGAAGAAAATTTAATTTGTACTTTCTTTTCCATAAAAAAAACCGATGCATTTGCATCGGTTTTTTTATGTCTTTTAACGCCTGTTAATCATCCAAGCGGATCACGCTCAAATCAGGTTGATACTCTAACAAATACAGGCCTCTATTTTCTGTAAGACCGAACATGCGTTTGTGAAAATCAAACTTACTTTGTAAACGGTACGAAATACCATTCTTATAGGTGTCATTTAAATCATCTCCAGATGCCATTCTCATGACAAGATCATACATCACATCAAAACCTCGTATAGCATCATCAGATGGTAAAGCTTTGTTCTTCCTTAGATATTGCTTATTAAATACTCGCGCTCTAATATCATTTTCATCCATAAATCGATCTGAAACATAAGTAAAACCAATATGTGCCAATTTGTTGTGATCTACAATTGAAAATAAATCACCATTTTCAAAACTAAACGCTTTGACCAAATAATTTATTTTTGGTTCTTGTTCTTCTCCTTCCTCCGCCTCCTTAGGCTCAGGAAAACTAATCAAGCTATTTACTACATCAGAAGCAACTACCTTATTCTGGCTAGCTATTAAAACCCAGTTAGACACATTCGTAGTGTCTGGTTTCATTATCTTTAACAGACGCTCTTGAGCAATATAACCATTGTGAGGAACGATCTCATGTACCACTTTTATAGAATCATTTTGCTTAAAAATGGTAGCAAGTTGTTTAATTTTAATCAGCGAACTTGCCGTAGAATCTCCAACAATTATAATGTTCTCATTGGTGTAATTCTTTATCATATGAGACAATAACTTTTCATTATAAAGATGCTTATCTGGCGCTGTCTTTATAATTTTCGTCTTAGAAAATAAAGATTGATTCCCCGAATATACAGGATATACTACTGGAATATTGACCGCTCCTGCAACTTTTTCCAACTCATCAGAATATAAAGGCCCCACAATTGCATCCATCTCTTTAAAAGCATTTTCACTTAAAAAGTCATTTACTTTTGTATTTCGGTCTCCTGTATCAAACACTTTTACATCAACTAGCACCCCTTGGCTTCTTAAAGAATCGACTGCAATTTCAGCACCTAAATAAAAATCAGTTATAATGTTTGCCAATCGATCCTTAAAAATATCTTTTGGTTTAATTGTATCAAAAACATTTCCTCTAAACGGCAGTAAAAGAGCAACTTTTAAGGTTTTTCTTTGGTCAATGCTATCTTTGTAAATTTTGTCTAAAACTTGACCTGGAACCCGCTCTTTAATTTTTATAGTGGTTCCTCGTTTTAAACCATTTTTTAACAATGGATTTAAAACCAATAAATCACTTTGTAAAACATTGTAGTAACGTGTTAAACTGTAAAAAGTATCTCCTTTTTTTACATCATGCATTACATATATTTCACTAATATCTTCGGTAGGATCTAATTGTTCAACCACAGAATCTTTAGTTACTGTAGGCTTTATAAACTCAACTGATTTTTTTGTTATTGTATTTAATACACCTTTTTTATTTGGAATAAAAATCTCTGTATCTGGTTCTAAATTAGGGCCTACATTTGGATTTAAACGCAGTAAATCTTTGGTGGTCATATCTAACTTACTAGCAATACTCGTAAGTGTTTCTCCTTCTTGAACCTTGTAGCTAGTATATTTTTTTTGCTGTCCACACGAAACTGCAAAACTTAAAACAAATAGGGTTATAATAAATTTTAGATGCTTCATTTTGTATGTTTTAGCCATAAAAGATAGTAATTATTTAAGTGAACAAAGCATGCTTTGTTTACTAAAACTTTAAATTGTTGATAAGATAAATTATTCCCACTCGATCGTTGCTGGTGGTTTAGAACTGATGTCATAAACAACTCTATTCACACCTTTTACTTTATTTATAATATCATTTGAAGTTTTTTGCAAAAACTCATAAGGTAAATTTACCCAATCTGCGGTCATTCCATCTGTACTCTCCACAGCCCTCAACGCAACCACTTTCTCGTAAGTTCTTTCATCTCCCATAACCCCTACAGAATTTACCGGTAATAAAATTGCCCCGGCTTGCCAAACTTTATCGTACAGACCACTTTTCTTTAGACCGTTGATGAAAATAGCATCAACTTCTTGCAAAATACTTACTTTTTCTGGCGTAATATCCCCTAAGATTCGAATTGCCAAGCCTGGTCCTGGAAAAGGATGTCTTCCTAATAGCTCTTTATCTATTCCCATAGAAGCTCCAACTCGACGAACCTCATCTTTAAAAATCATACGCAAAGGTTCCACTATTTTCAATATCATAAAGTCTGGCAAACCTCCAACATTATGATGACTTTTAATCGTTGCAGATGGTCCTCCGTTTACAGAAACAGATTCTATAACATCAGGATAAATAGTTCCTTGAGCAAGCCATTTAGCATCTTCAATCTGATTGGCTTCTTTATCAAAAACTTCAATAAAAGCATTTCCAATGGCCTTTCTTTTTGCTTCTGGATCAGATAGTCCAGCTAAGGCTTTCATAAAATGATCAGAAGCATCCACTCCTTTTACATTTAAGCCCATGCCCTCGTATTGCTTTAATACATCTGTAAATTCATTTTTACGAAGCAGTCCATTATTCACAAAAATACAGTGCAAATTTACTCCGATTGCTTTGTGTAATAAAACTGCGGCAACTGTAGAATCAACTCCTCCAGAAAGCCCCAATACCACCTTGTCCGTTCCAACTTTTTCTTGAATAGCAGCTACGGTACTTTCTACAAAAGAAGTTGCTGTCCACGTTTGAGCAACTCCCGCAATTTTTACTAAAAAGTTTTCCAAAAGCTGCTTCCCATCCGTTGAATGATATACTTCTGGATGAAATTGAATGGCATAGGTTTCTTCACCTTCAATTTTATAAGCTGCATTTTCAACATCATGTGTACTTGCCAAACGAACTCCATTTGTAGGCAACTCCTTAATGGTATCAGAATGGCTCATCCAAACTTGACTACCGGTATGAATGCCTTGAAAAAACATCTCAGTATCTTTAATATAAGATAAATTTGCTCTACCGTACTCTCTTGTA
>CBFHUV010000070.1:0-11110 GCA_965659055.1 Polaribacter sp. | reverse complement strand
TTTAAAGGCAGAAAGTGATTATAAAACAATGCTAGCTACCTACAAGGGGATTGAAAAACAATTGGAGTTACTAAACATCTCTAGAGAACAGGTTATCGCAGGAAATTTTACGAGCATTGCGACCGTTTACGCACCTATTTCTGGAAGTGTAACCAAAGTGAATGTGAGTAGAGGGTCTTATGTTTCTCCTGCTACTTTGATCTTGGAAATAATTGATAATAATCATATACATTTGGAATTATCTGTGTTTGAAAAAGACATCATGCAAATTAAAAAAGAGCAAGAAATTGTATTTAGCATTCCAGAAGCGTCCTCGAAAAAATTTAAGGCCAAAGTGCACCTCGTGGGAACCGCCTTAGAAGAAAACAGAACTATTAAGGTACACGGTCATTTAAATAATGAAGATCACAAACATTTTTTAACTGGAATGTTTATTAACGCATCGATCACGACCGCATCAGTAGCAAAAATAGCACTTCCAACGGATGCTATTGTAGATATTGATGGACGGTCTTATGTTTTGGTCTTAGATCAAAAAGACGCAACAGGATTTCATTTTCATCAAAAAGAAGTAAAATTTTCACACAGTTATGAGGGTTTTACAGCTATTGAAAATGGATCTGATTTTACATCAAATACGCAATTTTTAACGAAAGGATCCTTTAGTGTTTTGGGTATTTAAATATTTATATTAAAATAAAAAAGCCTCGAGAGATCGAGGCTTTTTTTTATCTAAAATATCTAAAGATTTACTCATCAAGTGCTTTAATTTGAAATTTTGGGTTTTCCGACTTCACATGCTCCTTTTCCATGATGCTGGTCATCTTCTCAACTATTTCTGGAAAGTTTGATGCCAAATCGTGCTCTTCCCTAATATCAGTTTCTAAATTGTACAACTCAATGGTTTTATTTCCTTTTTGCATGTTCTTACGGATGGCTTTCCATTTCCCCAAACGAACCGCTTGCTGACCCCCATAACTTGGAAACTCCCAGTACAAATGTCTACTATTTGTTGTTTCCGTATTGCTAGTAAGCATAGCGTCTACCATACTGACCCCATTGATATTTTTCGGTGTCGTTGCTCCTGCAAGAGCAGCAAAAGTTGGCATCATATCATAAAAAGCAGAAATAGCTTCACTTTGTGTATTCGATGGAATTTTTCCAGGCCAACTCATAATTAGCGGAATACGAATACCTCCTTCGTTTACAAAACCCTTAGTATATCCATAGGCAGTCCTAAAAGGTTTGGCACTATCAAAGAAATTAACATCAGCACCTCCTGTATACGTTGGTCCGTTATCACTCGTAAATACAATTAAAGTATTTTCATAGATACCTTCATCTTTCAGCGTTTTAATAATCTCACCTACCTGACTATCTAGTAAACTTATCATGGCAGCATAGGTGGCTCTTGGATGCTTTGTTGGATAATATCCTTTCTTTCCCAGATATGGTTCTTCCAAACCAAAATCTGCAGCATAGTTGGCGACCAAATCTTGAGGCGCCTGCAATGGCAAATGTGGTAAGGGTGAAGCATAATAAAGAAAAAATGGATTTTTGACATTGTTTTTAATAAATTGAATGACTTTTTCTTGCATTTTTATTGGTGCATATTCATTTTGAGTAAATTTTGCAAATAGCGCATCGTTCGTAGGATCTGCCTGCAAATTTTGAATGTCTTTTTTTGTGATAAGTTCATTTCTTAACAGCACTTTTTCTTCATTTTCCCATAAAAATGGTGGATAAAGATTGTGTGCCTGACGTTGACAATTATACCCATAGAAATAATCAAATCCCATCTGAGTTGGAACCGAATATGTTGTAGGAGCTCCGAGGCCCCATTTTCCAACCAAAGCTGTTTTATAACCACTTTCTTTTAACACTGAGCCCAAAGTAATTGTCTCTTTCGGCATGGGATACTGCCCTTCCAAACCTGGATCATTTACCGCTTTCTCATAATTCCAAACATCCCCTCTAGAGGTCCATTCATCATTACCTCTAATGGCTACATGACCAGCATTCTGACCCGTTAAAAAAATAGCTCTCGAAGGAGCACAAACCGGGGCCCCAGAATAATGTTGGGTAAAAAGTTTACCTGAGGCTGCTAAGGCATCAATATTTGGTGTTTTTATTTTATCTTGTCCCAAAACACCCAACTCTCCATAACCTAAATCATCTGCTAAAATATATATAATATTGGGCCTTTTGATTTCATTACAACCAGCTATTAAAATGGTCATACACAACAATACTAATTTTTTTTTCATAAGATCTTAATTTAAAACAATTGAAAAACTAATATGAGAATTCCCAGTAGTCTTGTCTACATAAAGAACTCTTTTTTCTAAAATTCCATTACAAGTATTCTCACTACATAAAAAGGAACCTCCGGCTAAGCGCACCTCTTCTCCTTTTACACTTTTGGTTAAATCCCAAACATTTCCAATCACATTGGCCTCATTATTGGCGACGATTCTATAGGTATTGTAATTAATGGGCCTACTGTCATTTTGAGCCCAATCCCAGTATTGCTCATAGGTCGGCAAACTTGCATTCGCCCATTTGCAGTAGGCTTGGGCATCATTATAGCTTATTTGTGTTACAGGAAAATTAGATTTTGCCAATTCAGTCCCTGTTGGATTTCTCCAATCCACCCTTTTGACAATAACATAATCATAAACTGTATTTTGGACAAAAGACCAGCCAAACTTCTCTGCATCCGTAATATAATTAGTTGCCTTTACAAACTCTGCAAATTCGGCTACCGTTACGTTATGAAGCTTTCTAGAGTGAACTTGACAGCTCATAAAAAAAATTAAACAAAGGAATACTACTGATTTTCTTATCATGGTCAAGGAAAACCTAAAGATATAAAATTATACCCCAATTTCATTAAAATGCTTTAACCAGACTCATTGTCAATAAGATTAACCTTTTAGATTCGTTTTTCTAAGAAATTGAACAAATTTACAAATTAAAAAGCCTATTCACTTGGTTTTTATAGGTCTGTCCTATGGGTATTTTATGGTCCAAAATTCCAATCCGATTTCCTTCGATCAACTTAATGGCTCCTACGGAAACAATAAAAGATTTATGCACTCTTAAAAAGTCATTTTCTGGAAGCAATTCTTCTTTTCATGAGATTTTATTCGTTTCAAGGAAGACGGACAGAAGATCATTTTGTTACTCAAATTTTCGCTTATTCTTAGAAAATTGACATGAGGATGTCTTAGGTATTGAATATCAGGAATTTTGATTTAACTTCTAAAAAACACTCCTACTAAATGTATTAAGAAATAAATTTTGAGTTATCCTTTAGTACTTATCACGTCTACGCTGCTTTTGAACGGTACGAATCATTTTTCCAAGATTCTTGTCTTTCTTTTTCTTTTCCTCAAGACTTGATTCAAAAAAGGCGCTTTCCTTTTGCATTTTTAAGTAATTGGCATACGAATCTTCATCAACCTCTCCATTTTTTAAGGCATTTTGAATTTTACAACCCTTTTCATGAGTATGTGTACAATTGCTAAATTTACATTGCTGCCCTAAAGAAACGATCTCTTCAAAGGTAGATTCAAGCCCTGCAGAAACCTTGGTAATCCCCACTTCTCTCATTCCGGGATTATCAATTAAAATCCCTTTTTTTAACAGGACCAATTCTCTGTGTGTTGTGATGTGTTTTCCTCGGTCAATACTTTCACTAATTGCCCCAGTTTGCATCAAAATATTTCCGGTTAATGAGTTTATTAAAGTTGATTTACCAACCCCTGAAGAGCCCAATAAACAATAGGTCTTTCCGGGAATCAATTTCGCCTCCAACTTTTCTATTCCCTCTTGGCTTTGATTGCTAATTGGAAGCACTTCCACCTCTTTAATTCGGTCCTTTATCTGTATCAATAACTCCTCTAAATTTGACTCTTCTATCAAATCTATTTTACTTAAAATTATGATGGGAATTACTTTTGCTGTATGACAAATTGTAATATATCGCTCCAATCTATTGATATTAAAATCTCGATTAATGGATTGGACGATAAACCCATAATCTATATTTGCAGCAATTATTTGAGATTGACTTGATTTCGTAACTGCCTGTCTTTCTAATAATGAATGCCTTGGATACACGCTATGAATTAGGGCTTTGTTTATATCGTATTCAGAAATAGCAACCCAATCTCCAACTACTGGCAGATCTTTTTTACTTTCAGCAGTAAAACGCAAATTACCAATAAGCTCTGCGCTGAACTCTTTGTTTTCGGTCTTGACAATATACCGGTCCTTATGTTCTAAAATTACCCGTGCAACACTAAAGGATTCTAAACTTTTTTCCTTGCGAAATGCCTCCAATTCTGCTGTATAACCTAAGTCTTTTAATGTGATTGTTTCCATTACTGATAGTTATCTGATTCTCTAATTAATTCTTGATACACAAGAATTGTACTTTCTTTAAATTACAAGCCCTTTAACCAATCCTTTGGGAAGAGTAATATTATAATTTGTTTTGTGTAATCTATTACTCCAATTTCTAAAATTGGTAAAACCTCTTATTCTTTTATTCAACATTGAGGGTTGAAGGTTTTGATTGTTATAACACCATATCACAAACTTTCTTATGAAATCTTCATCAATATCAGTTACAAGTAAAATGAAATTATGTTTCTCTTGGTAATCCTCACAGAATTGTTTTACAAATCTAATTTGAGTAATCATTGTTGTTTTATAGGCTGGTGTGAGATTTTCCATACACCAATCCTCATATAATTTATACATATACAAGAAATGAACGTCTTTATATGTTTCTTTTCTCTTTTGTATTTTCTTTCCTCTAAACTTGGATTTCACCAATGATGGATACGGAATATCTCCTTCTTTAATAATATCTCTTTCAATTGTATCTATATTCTCCTTAAACTCACCAATTCTTATATTCTTTTGTAGATAATCTTTATCTCCTCTTTTAATTGGAGCTAGTTTCTTTTTACTATCCCAATCAGTATCCCAATGGTTTAATTGAACTTTAATTCCTGTTGAAAGGTTGAGGTATTGTGGTTTTCCATTCTCATTCTTATAATAATACCTAACACAAACTGAAACCTCATCTGTTGAGATTAAATCTTTCTTTGGTTTCCTATAATTAAGTGATAAAGTTGTTCCTATACAAAGTGTGTTATAAATGTGTTATAATCTGTTTCAAATCAAGGTATTACCTCGGTCAAATATAATGAAATATTATTAAATATTATAACGCAAATTATAACACACCTCCATTTTTGGTGTATTTAAGAGGATATAAAATAAATTGAAATGAAATGGTAATTTGTATATAGAGTGTTGTTTTTGAACTACTTAACCCCTTACAATCAACTTTTTGGGTATAAAAAAACCCTCAATTATGAGGGTTAATTTGCGGTCTGGACGGGACTCGAACCCGCGACCCCCTGCGTGACAGGCAGGTATTCTAACCAGCTGAACTACCAGACCGTTGCTCTTAGCGGATGCAAATATAAGATGGTTTTTAATATTACCAAAACAAAAACTGAAAAAATTACAAAAATTTTCGACGACTAATTAGGTAGCTTGTAAGCACCGTATCAAAGCCTTCCTTGCAGTCTACAGGTACATAATCTATTTGATATTGCAAGCATTTCTCCTTCAACTCTTTAAAATAGCTTGTCACTGCTTCTTGATACTCTTTTTGAACCCCTTGGCTAAACAATTGCACCTCTGCGCCTGTTTCTAAATCCACAAACTTTTTTGGGGCATCGTCAAATTCAAAAGACAATTCTGTGGCTTTGTCAACCACATGAAACAAGACTACTTCATGCTTATTGTATTTTAAGTGCCTCAAAGCCTCGAATAACTGCTCCTTATCGGTGCTCGTTTGCCACATATCTGTAAACAAAAAGATAAGAGATCTTCGGTGAATTTTCTCTGCAATTTCATGCAAATAGGTGTAGGTTTCGGTCGCTGTGCTGCTCTTTGCATCCAACAAGTTCTCTAACTGATGCAAAAGCATGTTTCTGTGCCGTTCACTACCTTTCTCTGGAGCGTAATACTCATAGCTATCAGAATAAATACTTAAGCCTACAGCGTCTCTCTGACGCCTTAAAATTTCTAATAAGCAGGCAGCTGCTACTGCAGAAAAACCAATCTTATTTAGCTGATTAAGCGCCGTATTCTTTTCCTGAGGATAGTGCATCGATGCAGAGTTGTCTATGATAATATGGCAACGTAAATTGGTTTCCTCCTCGTATTTCTTTGTATACAGCTTTTCTGTTTTCGCAAATAATTTCCAATCAATGTGTCTCGTACTCTCTCCATTGTTGTATAATTTATGCTCAGAAAACTCAACTGAAAATCCATGGAACGGACTCTTGTGCATGCCCGTAATAAATCCCTCTACCACTTGACGAGCAAGGATGCTTAAATGACTTAGAGAAGATGTATGTTCTTTTGAGAGCTCCATAGAAGTACCTAAAATAGAAAAAGGTTTGGCCAACGCCAAACCTTTTCTATGTTTCCTAATAAAAACTTATAAAACGATGATTCCTTAGATGGCAGCATCAATTTTACCAGTGTAAACATTTTTAGGAGCAACCCCTACTTGTTTGTCTACCACTTCACCATTCTTAAAGATTAATACCGTAGGGATGTTACGCACACCATACTTAGCAGCAAATTCTTGGTTTGCATCAACATCAACCTTCCCAACAACAGCTTTCCCTTCGTATTCTGTATGAATTTCATCAACGATTGGACCCACCATTCTACATGGACCACACCAAGCTGCCCAAAAATCTACCAATACTGGCTTGTCAGATTTCAATACTACTTCTTCAAAATTCGCATCTGTAATTTCTAATGCCATCTTCTTTATATTTAAATTATTAATTCAATTCTATACTACAAAAGTAATCAAATATTCACGCTGTGCAATTCAAAGAAAATTACTTTTAGCAATGATAGTATCAACAGATTCTATGGTTTAATAACTAAAAAATTTCAGCTGCTATTGCCTTAATATTGTCGCTCTTACCCATTGAGTAATAATGTAAAGAAGGCACTCCTGCAGCGAGCAATTCTTTAGATTGCTGTATACACCACTCTACACCTACAGCCCTAACATCACTGTTATTTTTGCAACGTTCTACCTCTTTAATTAAAGCTTCTGGCAAATCAATTTTAAAAACCTGAGGCAATAGTTGCAAGTGACGATTTACGGCAATTGGTTTAATACCCGGAATAATCGGAACTTCAATTCCCATTGCTCTTGCTGCCGAAACAAAATCAAAATACCGCTGGTTGTCAAAAAACATTTGGGTGACCACGTACTCGGCTCCTGCATCCACTTTTTCTTTTAATCGTTTTAAATCAGATTGCAAAGACGGTGCTTCTAAGTGTTTTTCTGGATACCCAGCTACTCCAATACAAAAATCAGCTTTATTTGAAGCATCTATTACATTATGTAGGTATTTACCCTTATTTAAATCACTAATTTGTTTTACCAATTCAGATGCATAATGATTTCCATCTTTATTAGGTTCAAAATATTTTTGATGACTCATGGCATCTCCCCTTAAAGCCATCACATTCTGTATCCCTAAATAATGGCAATCAACCAAAACATACTCAGTTTCTTCCTTCGTAAAACCTCCACATAAAACATGAGGAACCGTATCTACATTATATTTATGCTTGATTGCAGCACAAATTCCAACAGTACCTGGACGCATTCGTGTTATTTTCCGATCCAACAAACCATTACCCTTATCTATGTAGACATATTCTTCTCTGGATGTTGTCACATCAATAAAGGGAGGATTAAACTCCATTAGAGGATCTATATTACTATATAATTCTTCTATACTATTTCCCTTTTTCGGTGGAATAATTTCAAATGAAAACAAGGTCTTGCCTTTGGCATTTTTTATATGATCAGTTACTTTCATATCTGCTAAATTTAATTTATTAATTATCTGCTATCGCAGGGTGCAACCATTTATATGCTTTTTCTTTAGTAATTCCTTTTCTTACAGCATAATCTTCTACTTGGTCATCAGTGATTTTACCCAACCCAAAATACTTTGCTTCTGAGTTCGCAAAATAATATCCAGAAACTGAAGCTGCTGGCCACATCGCTAGACTTTCGGTTAGTGTAACACCTATATTGTTTTCAACTTTTAATAATTCCCAAATAGTTTCCTTTTCTAAATGATCTGGACAGGCAGGATATCCTGGTGCTGGTCTGATACCTTTATAACTTTCTTTAATTAAATCTTCGGTCGTTAAATTTTCTTCAACAGCATAACCCCAATGTTTAACTCGTATTTGTTTATGTAAATATTCTGCAAAAGCTTCTGCAAATCGATCTGCTATTGCCTGCGCCATTATTGCATTATAATCGTCTTCTTTTGCTTTATAACTCTCTGCCAACTCTTGTGCTCCAAAAATGCTCACACAAAATGCTCCCATATAATCTGTTTTACCTTTTTCTTTGGGTGCTATAAAATCTGCTAAAGCCAAATTAGGGATACCATCTCTTTTTTTAAGTTGTTGACGTAAGGTTCTAAAAACAGCTATTTCATTTCCTTTATTTTGAATAGAAATATCATCATTATTTATTGTGTTTGCCTCAAACAATCCAAAAACAGCTTTAGGCTTTAATAATTGTTTAGCAACAATTTCTTTAATCATTTGCTGAGCTTCTTCATATATTGTTGTTGCTTGCTCACCAACAATTTTATCAGTTAAAATGTTGGGAAATTTACCGTGCAAATCCCAACTTCTAAAAAATGGACTCCAATCTATAAACGGTACTAGTTCTTTTAAACTTAATTGCTTTAAAACCTGAACTCCTATTTCTTTAGGGGTTGTAATTTTTGAAGTTTCCCAGTCTATTTGATATTTCCTTTTTCTAGCTCCTTGCAATGAAATATATGATTTCTCTTTTCCTCGTTTTAAAAACTTAGTTCTAAATTCATCATATTCATTTTTTAATTTTGCTACATATTCCTTTGAAGACTTTTTATTTAATAAATCTCCCACAACAGTAACTGCTCTTGAAGCATCATTTACATGAACTACTGCATTTTTATATTGTGTATCTATTTTAACAGCTGTATGTGCTTTTGAAGTTGTCGCTCCACCTATTAATAATGGAACGGTAAAATTTTGACGCTCCATTTCTTTTGCCAAATACACCATTTCATCTAATGATGGTGTAATTAATCCGGATAAACCAATTACATCAACATTTTCATTTTTAGCAGTTTCAATAATTTTTTCTGGTGGAACCATCACACCTAAATCAACAATTTCGTAATTATTACAAGCTAAAACTACACTTACAATATTTTTTCCAATATCGTGCACATCTCCTTTTACAGTGGCCATCAAGATTTTACCGACAGGTTCTTGAAGATCCCCTTTTTCAGCTTCAATAAAAGGATTTAAATATCCAACCGCTTTTTTCATTACACGTGCAGATTTTACAACTTGAGGCAAAAACATCTTTCCGGCTCCAAACAAATCACCAACCACATTCATACCTATCATTAAGTGACCCTCAATAACCTCAATAGGTTTTTCAGCTTCTTGTCTTGCTTGTTCAACATCTTCAATAATAAAAGCATCAATTCCTTTTACTAAAGCATGAGTAATTCTATCTTGTAATGGATTTTCTCTCCATGACAAATCCAATCCTTTTTCAACTTTAGACCCTTTTACAGTTTCAGCAAAATCCAACAATCTTTCTGTTGCATCATCTCTTCTATCTAAAATTACATCTTCAACATGTTCTAATAAGTCTTTTGGAATATCATCATACACTTCTAAAAGTGCAGGATTTACAATTCCTATGTTCATGCCTGCTTGAATTGCATGATACAAAAAAACTGAGTGCATTGCTTCACGAACACCATCATTTCCTCTAAAAGAAAACGATACATTACTAACACCTCCACTAACACTTACATTGGGTAAATTTTCTCTTACCCATCTCGTTGCTTCTATAAAATCAATTGCATTTCTTCGGTGCTCTTCCATTCCTGTTGCAACTGGAAAAATATTTAAATCAAAAATAATATCCTCTGATGGGAAATTGACTTTATTAACCAAGATATCATATGAACGTTTTGCTATTTCTATTCTTCGTTCGTAATTATCTGCTTGACCAATTTCATCAAAAGCCATAACAATAACAGCGGCTCCATAGCGTTTAATTTGTTTTGCCTCCCAAACAAATTTGTCTTCGCCTTCTTTTAAGGAAATAGAATTTACTACACTCTTACCTTGAACAACCTTTAAACCTGCTTCTATAATCTCCCATTTTGAGCTATCAATCATAATAGGAACTCTGCAAATATCCGGTTCGGCAGCAATAAGGTTTAAAAAACGAACCATTGCTTCTTTTCCTTCAATCAAACCATCATCAAAATTGATGTCTATAATTTGTGCACCACCATCGACTTGATGGCGCGCAATATCTAGAGCTTCATCAAACCGCTCTTCTTTTATTAGTCTTAAAAATTTACGAGAGCCAGCAACATTGGTACGTTCTCCCACATTGATGAAATTACTGTTTTCATTTAAAACCAATGGTTCTAAACCAGAAAGATGCATGTATTTATTTTGTTTCACTTTCATATTCTTTTAACTATAAAATTCCTGATAGCTGTGGAAGGGCAGAAAAACTTCTAGGCTTGTATTTTTGAGCAATAGTTGCAATCACTCGAATATGCTCTGGAGATGTACCACAACAACCACCAATAATATTTATCAAATTTTTCTTTAAATATTCTTCTATTTGTTCTCCCATCTCTTCTGGAGATTCATCATATTCTCCAAAAGCATTTGGCAAACCTGCGTTTGGATGTGCAGAAATTGCAAAATCTGTTTTAGATGCAATTGCTTCTAAATGTGGCTGTAATAAATTAGCTCCCAATGCACAATTGAACCCAATAGATAATAACGGAATATGAGAAACAGAAATTAAAAATGCTTCAGCTGTTTGCCCAGATAAAGTTCTTCCACTAGCATCGGTTATCGTACCACTTAACATGATTGGCACTTCTATTTTTCTCTCTGATTTTACTTCTTCAATAGCAAATAA
>CBFHUV010000069.1:0-11143 GCA_965659055.1 Polaribacter sp. | reverse complement strand
GCAGATTCTATAATGCCTTTTGCATGTTCATCTGCCTGTGCAGTTTTAGAAGCAGTTCCGAAACCGACACCTGCGCCAAAATCTTTCAATTGACGAGCACCGATATTCGAGGTCATAATAATGATGGTGTTTCTAAAATCAATACGTCTACCTAAGCTATCTGTAATAAATCCGTCATCTAAAATTTGCAATAGCATATTAAATACATCGGGATGCGCTTTTTCAATTTCATCTAATAAAATAACTGAATACGGCTTTCTTCTAACTTTCTCTGTTAGCTGACCACCTTCTTCATAACCTACATATCCCGGAGGTGCACCAATCAATCTTGAAATGGCAAACTTCTCCATATATTCACTCATGTCTACACGGATCAATGAGTCTTCAGAATCAAATAACTCTCTGGCCAACACTTTTGCTAATTGCGTTTTCCCGACACCTGTTTGACCCAAAAAGATAAATGACCCTATGGGTTTGTTTGGGTCTTTAAGTCCAACACGGTTTCTCTGAATAGCCTTAACAACCTTAGAAACTGCCTCATCTTGACCAATAACCTTCCCTTTGATTAGATTTGGTAATTCACTAAGCCTGCTGCTTTCTGCTTCGGCAACTCGGTTTACAGGAATCCCCGTCATCATAGAGACAACTTCGGCAACATTGTCCTCTGTAACAATTTCTCGGTTTAATTTAGAGTCTTCTTCCCATTGTTTTTGAGCAGAATCTAAAGCGGCCTCAAGATTTTTTTCATCATCTCTAAGCTTGGCAGCCTCCTCGTATTTTTGACCGTTTACCGCCTTTGATTTTTTAGTTCGTATGTTTTCAAGTTCTGCCTCCAAAGCAAGTACTTGTTTCGGTACCACAATGTTGGTAATATGAATTCTTGACCCTGCTTCATCCATCGCGTCAATTGCTTTGTCTGGCAAGTATCGGTCTGTCATATATCGGTTGGTCAATTTTACACAGGCTTCGATAGCATCATCTGTAAAATCTACATGGTGATGAGCTTCGTACTTTTCTTTGATATTGTGCAAAATCTGTATGGTTTCTTCTACCGTAGTAGGTTCAACTATTACTTTTTGAAAACGTCTTTCTAGGGCGCCATCTTTTTCGATATTGGTTCTAAATTCGTCAAGTGTGGTTGCTCCAATACATTGAATTTCACCACGAGCCAAAGCAGGTTTTAACATGTTGGAAGCATCCAAAGAGCCTGTAGCTCCTCCTGCACCAACAATGGTGTGAATTTCATCAATGAACAAAATGATATCTTCATTTTTTTCCAATTCATTCATCAGCGCTTTCATGCGCTCTTCAAATTGTCCACGGTATTTTGTTCCTGCCACTAAGCTGGCTAAGTCTAATGAAACGATGCGCTTATCAAACAAGATTCGCGAAACCTTTCTGTTGATAATTTGTATGGCCAACCCTTCTGCGATGGCTGATTTACCAACACCAGGCTCTCCAATCAGCATCGGATTGTTTTTTTTACGTCTACTCAAAATCTGAGAAACGCGTTCAATCTCTTTTTGTCGTCCCACTACTGGGTCTAATTTGCCCACTTCTGCCAAGGCAGTTAGATCTCTTCCAAAATTATCTAAAACCGGAGTTTTTGATTTTTTTTCGGTGCGACCTTTCGGTTGTTCAAAAGGATTGTTTTTTTCATTACTATATTCATCATCAGAAGGCGTCTCCGCGATAGGAGTGCTTGGTAAATCCAAGGATTCATCTGTATGCAGTTGCTTGTACAAAGCCTTGGCCTGGTCATAGTCTACATACATGTTGTTTAACAATTTTGTTGTTGGGTCATTTTCATTGCGCAAGATGCACAACAGTAGATGAGCCGTATCTATTGAATCACTTTGATATAGTTTTGCCTCTAAAAAGGTTGTTTTTAGTGCTTTCTCTGCCTGTCTAGTGAGATGAAGACTTTTCTTTTGGTCGCCGCTATTTTGAAAACTGGCTGAAGCAGGATTCAGTTTTTCGATTTTTTTACGCACCAATTCTAAATCGATATCAAAGGTGTTCAAAATTTCGATTGCTTTTCCTTCTCCTTTTCGAATCAAGCCCAATAGCAAATGTTCAGTCCCAATAAAATCGTGACCTAAACGCAAAGCTTCATCTTTGCTATAAGTGATTACATCTCTTACTTTTGGTGAAAAATTATCGTCCATATATTTTGGTTCTAGTATTGTAAATTTAGTAGAAATTTTATAAAAAATTTACAAAAAGGATGCCACAATATTTTATTTGACAAAATGACCGCCAAAATGACCTTTGAATCCCTTGGAAATCAAGGAAATATACCTTGTTGAAAAATACCTAAAAATGTTGATAACTCTAAGGAGTAAAAACTAATAATTCTTTGACAAAAAAGGTATTTATTGTATCTTGCTCGTTATTAGTTAACGATTAAAATTTAATATAAAAGATATATGTCAGACGGAGAAAAATTGATCCCTATTAACATTGAGGAACAAATGAAATCGGCTTACATTGATTATTCAATGTCAGTAATTGTTTCGAGAGCATTGCCAGATGTTAGAGACGGATTAAAACCTGTGCACAGAAGAGTGCTTTTTGGTATGCATGAATTGGGTATTAAAGCCACTGGAGCTTACAAGAAATCTGCTAGAATTGTCGGGGAAGTATTAGGAAAGTATCATCCACATGGGGATACTTCTGTCTATGATTCCATGGTTCGTATGGCACAAAATTGGAGCGTTCGGTATATGATGGTTGACGGACAGGGAAACTTTGGTTCTGTTGATGGTGATAGCCCTGCAGCAATGCGTTATACTGAGGTGCGAATGCAGAAGATATCTGAAGACATGTTGTCAGATATCGAAAAGGAAACCGTAGACTATAGTTTGAACTTTGATGATACCTTGCAAGAACCAACGGTATTGCCTACTCGAATCCCTAATTTATTGGTAAATGGAGCTTCTGGTATTGCTGTAGGTATGGCCACAAATATGGCACCTCACAATTTAACAGAGGTGATTAATGGTACTTTGGCCTATATTGAAAATAGAGATATTGATATTGATCAACTGATGCAATATGTAAAAGCACCCGATTTTCCAACTGGAGGAACCATTTATGGTTATGAAGGGGTAAAAGAGGCTTTTCATACAGGTAGAGGACGAATTGTCATGCGAGCGAAAGCCAATATAGAAGAGGTGAAAGGTCGTGAATGTATCATTGTTACCGAGATTCCATATCAGGTAAACAAGGCAGAAATGATTAAGAAGACTGCCGAGTTAGTCAATGATAAAAAACTAGAAGGAATTTCTAATATTCGCGATGAGTCAGATAGAACAGGAATGCGAATTGTCTATGTTTTAAAACGCGATGCCGTTTCGAATGTAGTATTGAATAAATTGTATAAATACACGCAATTACAAACGTCATTTAGTGTAAATAATATTGCTTTGGTACATGGACGTCCTGAGCAATTGAACTTAAAACAACTGATCCATTATTTTGTAGAGCACAGACACGATGTGGTTGTGAGAAGAACGAAATTTGAATTGGCCAAAGCGGAGGCTAGAGCTCATATTCTTGAAGGATTAATTATTGCTTCAGACAATATTGATGAGGTAATCAAGATTATTAGAGCCTCTGGAAATGCAGATTTGGCAAAAGATAGTTTGATGGCTCGTTTTGAATTGACTGAAATCCAAGCCAAAGCCATTGTAGAAATGCGTTTGCGTCAATTGACAGGTTTAGAGCAAGACAAATTAAGAGCTGAGTTTGATGAAATTGTCAAAACCATTGCAGACTTAAAAGATATTTTAGACAATGAAGTAAGACGTTACCAAATTATTACAGATGAACTCATTGCAGTTCGCGATAAATACGGTGATGAGCGCAGATCTGTGATAGAATATGCAGGTGGAGACATGCGTATGGAAGATATGATTCCAGATCATCAGGTGGTGGTGACTGTTTCGAATGCAGGCTATTTAAAACGTACTAATTTAGACGAATATAAAGTACAGAATAGAGGAGGACGTGGCCAAAAAGGTGCAACAACAAGAAATGAAGATTTCTTAGAGCATTTATTTGTAGGGACCAATCATCAATATATGATGTTCTTTACTCAAAAAGGAAAAGTTTTCTGGATGCGTGTTTATGAAATTCCTGAAGGAGGTAAAAACACCAAAGGAAGAGCCATTCAAAACATTATTAATATAGAGCCAGATGATAAAGTAAAAGCCTTCTTAGTAACACAAGACCTAAAAGATGAAGACTATGTAAATAGTCATTATGTTATTATGGCAACCAAGAAAGGTCAGGTTAAAAAGACTTCTTTAGAGCAGTATTCTCGTCCAAGAGCCAATGGAATTAATGCGATTACCATTAAAGATGATGATGAATTGCTAGAAGCAAAATTAACCACTGGTGATAGCCAAGTAATGTTGGCCTTGAAATCTGGAAAAACCATTCGTTTTGAGGAAGAGAAGACTAGACCGATGGGTAGAACCGCTTCTGGAGTTCGCGGAATTACTTTAAAAGATGATCAAGATGAGGTTGTTGGAATGATTGCGGTAGATGATCCAGAAAGTAATATTTTAGTGGTGTCTGAAAAAGGTTATGGTAAACGTTCTAATTTAGAAGATTACCGAATTACCAATAGAGGAGGAAAAGGTGTAAAAACTTTGAATATTACAGAAAAAACCGGAGATTTGGTCGCGATTAAAAATGTGACAGATGAAGATGACTTAATGATCATCAATAAATCTGGAATCGCAATTCGAATGGCTGTATCTGATTTAAGAGTAATGGGTAGAGCAACCCAAGGTGTTCGATTGATAAATATTAAAGATACAGATAGTATTGCTGCTGTGGCAAAAGTTCAGCACGAAGACGAATCTATAGATGAAGAAAATGAAAATGGCACAGATGTTGAAACTGATTCAACGGAAACCCAAGAATAAACAAAGAAGATTATTAGACTATTAAAATTAAGAAACCATGAAAAAACAAATATTAGCGCTAACCTTAGGTCTTGTCTCACTAGCCTCTTATGCGCAAAAAGATGAATTAAAAGCGGCAGAAAAGGCACTTAAAAAAGATGACTTTACTGGAGCTATCGCAGCTATTACCAAAGCTGAACCTTTAATTGCAAATGCTGATGAAAAACTAGCATCGAAATTTTACTATTTAAAGGGAGAAGCGTATATGGGTAAAAATGATTTAAAGGCAGCAGGGAAAGCCTTTAATGAATTATTGGATTTTGAAAAAAAATCTGGTAAGAGTCGATACACTGATAAAGTGATGCCAGCCCTGAGCGCTTTGATTCAAAAAGTTTCTCAAAAAGCGGTGAATCAGTACAACGCAAAAGATTATAGTGGCGCAACAGAAAATTTTGTTTTGACTTTTGAACTCAGCCCTGCAGATACGACTTTTTTATTCAATGCTGCTGTAAGCGCAAGTGTTGCTAAAGATTATGACGCAGCTTTAACTCATTATAACTCATTAAGAAAAATGGGCTATACAGGTGTGACTACAGAGTATATGGCAACCAATAAAGAAACAAATGAGGCTGAGAATTTAGGTTCTAAACAGCAAAGAGATTTGATGGTAAGAACTGGGGGTTATATCAATCCTGTAGATAGAATGAGCGAGTCTAAGACTAGTGATATTATCAAGAGCATGGCGAATATTTTATCGATTCAAGGAAAATATGAAGAAGCCGTTGCAACCATAAAAGAAGCTAGATCTCTGAATCCAGAAGACATGAATTTGTTGCTTACTGAGGCAGATTTCTATATCAAATTAAATAAAATGGATGAGTTTGGTAATTTAATGAAGGAAGCTGTAGTTAAAGACCCAAACAATGCGATGTTGTTCTATAATTTAGGAGTAGTTACTTATAGTCAAGGTCAAATGGAAGATGCTAAAAAATATTATAAAAGAGCCATTGAAATTGATCCAAATTACTCAGATGCTTATTTGAATTTAGCAATTGCTATTTTAGCAAAAGACAAAGAAATTGTGGAGGAGATGAATAAGAGCTTAAGTGATTTTAAGAAGTATGATGAATTGGAGAAAAAGCAAAAAGAAGTTTATAAAGAAGCTTTACCATATTTAGAGAAGGGAGATGCTTTAAAAAGAACAAATGAGACTGTTAAAACACTTTTAAATATCTATCAGATTTTGGAAATGGATGAAAAATCAAAAGAGTTTGTAGAGTTGTATAAAAACATGCAATAAGTCTTATTAAAGTAAAAAAATCCGAAACTAATGTTTCGGTTTTTTTTGTTTAAATAATTTTTTTAATGACTCGAAGTTTATGCGTGTGTCTTTTGGTATCTATATTGTAAATGCCACTATGGTCCAATCTGTCTATTCTCACTTTTCCATAAGAATGAATAATATGATTGTCCTTCATGATCATTCCTACATGGGTGATAACCCCTTCATTATTATCAAAAAAGGCCAAGTCACCTGGTTCACTTTCTTCAATAAAACTGAGTACTTCTCCTTGAGTGGCTTGTTGTTTAGCTTCCCTTAATAAATTGTAGCCACAAAGTTTGTAGACGACTTGAGTAAAGCCAGAACAGTCAATTCCAAAAGGTGTTTTACCTCCCCATAAATATGGGCTATTTAAAAACTGAAAGGATTTTTGAATCAATTCTTCTTTTGGCAAAGGTTGGCTAAAAGTCAAGCCATCATAACTATAGGTGTCCGATTGAATCTTACACTGTTGTCCATCAAAAAAAGGCAATTGACTGCCAATAGGAATGGCCATTAATTCATTGTTTTTACTACAGACAAAATTGATCAATTCACCTGAAACACAAGGGCTGCTATCCGACAATTCGTTAAACAGCTCTTCTGTAATTTCTAGATACTGTTTGTTGTCTATAAAACCTTCGTAACCGTCAGAAAAGAGTCTTATTTTGCTCCAGTCCTTTCGTTTCTCCAAAACTTTAAAGTGCTCACCAAACAATACTTGAGAACTCATTTCTGATTGGTGAGTTGCTTCTAGTCGCAGTGAAACGATACTTAGATTACAAATGCCGTAGAGCATGAATTTAGCGAATTATAAATTATCTATTGAGCCTTTTAGGATAACTAACATCTTTCAATAACCATAGCACTTGCACCACCACCACCATTACAAATGGCAGCAGCACCAATCTTGGCATTGTTTTGTTTTAGAATAGAGGTCAATGCAATGATGATTCTTGCACCAGAAACTCCTAATGGATGCCCCAAAGAAACGGCTCCACCATTCACATTTACTTGAGCAGGATCTATACCTAAAATCTTCATATTAGCCAATCCAACCACAGCAAAAGCTTCATTCAATTCAAAATAATCTACTTCACTGATATTGATATTTGCTTTTGCCAAGGCTTTTGGTAATGCTTTTGAAGGTGCTGTGGTAAACCATTTTGGTTCGTGGGCAGCATCGGCATAAGATCTAATTTTGGCGATTGGCTTTAAGTTTAATTCTTTTGCTTTTTCTGCAGACATTAAAACCAAGGCAGCTCCTCCATCATTAATGGTCGATGCATTTGCAGCTGTAACAGTTCCGTCTTTTGTAAATGCAGCACGTAAACTTGGGATTTTATCTAAAAAAACATTTTTATATTCTTCATCTTCAGAAAAAATAACAGGCTCTCCACGTCTTTGAGGAATTTCTACAGGAACAATTTCATCTGCAAATTTTCCTTGCTTCCAAGCGGCTGTAGAACGTTGGTAGGACTGTACAGTAAAAGCATCCTGATCTTCTCTGCTAAATTCATAAGTGCTTGCGCATTCGTCTGCACAGACGCCCATTGCTACTTGTTCATAGGCATCTACTAGACCATCTTTTTGCATACCATCTTCCATGCTGATAGGTCCAAATTTTGATCCTGTTCGTGCATGTTGATAATGTGGAATCATACTCATATTTTCCATACCACCAGCAACAACAATATCTGCATCTCCAAGTGCTATGGTTTGAGCAGCTAACATGATTGCTTTCATTCCAGAAGAACATACTTTATTTACTGTGGTACAAGGCACTGAATTTGGAATCCCTGCAAAAATAGAGGCTTGTCTAGCGGGTGCTTGACCTAGGCCTGCAGAGACTACATTTCCCATAAAAACCTCTTGAACAAGTGCTGGGTCTAATTGAATTTTATCCAAAGCTCCTTTTATGGCTATCGCACCTAATTTTGGTGCTGGAATTGCAGATAGACTTCCCATAAAACTTCCAATGGGTGTTCTTGCAACAGATACAATAACGACTTCTTTCATATATAGATTTATTATTTTGTATATTAGATTTAATCTTGCGAAAATAACCAATTTATTGCGAGCAATAAAATTTCTAAAGTGTCAATTCTAAAACTCACAGAAAATAGTATGGGAATTTTTGAGCTCTTTAAATAATTAAAGTAAGTTTGTAATCAAATCATCTTATGAGCCAACTGATTAATAAAATATACAAAAACAATGCGATTGTATATAAAATCCTACTTTTTTTAGTCGCTGTACTTGCGATTGTGTACCTATTTCCAAAAGGAGGTCAGTTTAAATATACCTTTAGTAAAGGCAAGCCTTGGCAATATGATAATTTGTATGCCAATTTTGATTTTTCGATTCGAAAAACAGAAGAGGAATTAGCTGCTGAAAAGCAGGATTTGATTGCAAATAGCAAGCAGTACTTTATTTACAGTATAGATAAGGTAACTCAGGTGAAACAAGATTTTACAGCCAAAATTAACCTCGTTCAAAGTACTGATTCTATCCCAAGTCCAGAATTAATGCGTTTGGTGTCTATTGGGAATTATGTCATCAATGAAGTTTATAAAAACGGTTACTTGTCCGAAAGTGTTCAGCATAAGAATTTAGAAGTAAATGATATTGTTTATTTGATTACCTCAAGTGAGGTTAGGGATGTGAATTTTGGACGTTTTTTGCAGTCTCGAGATGTATTTCAAATAATTACGGAAAACATAGGAGAAGCACCCTATAATCACGGTCAAAATGTGTTATTAAATATCCTTTCTGAAGTTTTAAAGCCCAATGTGGTTTTCGATGCTAATTTTACTCAAAAATCATTAGATGAGTCGCTGAATAGTATTTCTTATACCAAGGGCTTGGTAACGAGTGGTGAGCTCATTATTTTAAAAGGAGATATTGTAGAGGGTAGAAAGTTGGCGGTATTAAGTTCTTTAAAGTTAGAATCTGAGTCTAAAGTTTGGACAGAATCTAATTATAATTGGATCATTTTTGGCTATACAATTTTAGTGTCTTTAGCCCTGTTGATGCTGTTGTTGTTCTTGCAGAAGTATCGTCCTGAAATTTATATGAACAACAACAAAGTAACTTTTATATTTTTCAATGTCTTTTTAATGATCCTCATTCAAACCCTGGTCATTAAATACAATGTCGATTATTTATATGTGGTGCCTTTGAGTATTTTACCCATCGTTTTAAAGACTTTTTTCGATGCAAGGTTAGGTTTGTTTGCTCATGTATTAACGGTGCTGCTTTTGGGCTTTATCGTACCAAATAGCTTTGAGTTTATTTATCTGCACATCATTGCAGGAATCGTAACTATATTAACGGTTTCTGAGCTCTATAAAAGAGCTAATTTGTTTATCTCTATAGGTCAGATTACTTTAATCTATATGATTACCTATTTTTCTTTTTCGATTATCAAAGAAGGGAATGCTTCACAAATAAATTGGGAGTACTTTATATTGTTTTCTGCCAATGGATTGTTGTCTTTCTTATCCTTGTTCTTTATCTATATGTATGAAAAGATTTTTGGACTGGTATCAGATGTAACCTTGCTGGAACTGTCAAATACGAATACCAAGTTATTAAGAGAGCTCAACGAAAAAGCACCTGGAACTTTTCAGCATTCCATGCAGGTTGCCAATTTGGCTGAGGCGGCTGCTAATGAAATTGGCGCCAATTCTATGTTAGTGAGAACTGGAGCTTTGTATCATGATATTGGCAAGATGTTAAACCCGATGTATTTTATTGAAAACCAGAGCACAGGTGTAAACCCTCACAATGATTTATCACCTAAAGACAGTGCTTTTATTATTATTGCACATGTTATTAAAGGAATTGAGCTTGCAAAAGAAAATCGTTTGCCAGATCGAATTATTGACTTTATCAGAACGCATCACGGAACGAGTTTGGTGTATTATTTTTATAAGAAGGAACAAGAGTTAAATCCAGATGAGAAGGTAAGTCCTTTAAAATTTCAATATCCAGGACCGATTCCGTTTTCAAAGGAAACTGCTATTTTAATGATATGTGACGCTGCCGAAGCGGCTTGTAAAAGTTTAAAAAACCCTACAGCACAGTCTATAGACCAGTTGGTGGATAAAATAGTAGAGAAACAAAAATCTGATAATCAATTCATTAATTCTGATATTACTTTTAGAGAAATCGAAAAGATAAAAAAAGTGGTGAAAAAGAAATTAATGAACATTTATCACTTGCGAATTGAATATCCAGATTAGTTGGATTATTTTTAAAAAATAGCAAAAAAAGGTTGTGAAATTGTATTTGTAATATTACATTTGCACTCGCAATTTTTAATTAATACTTAGGTATTATTAAAGGAGAGGTGCCAGAGCGGTAATGGAGCAGATTGCTAATCTGTCGACGGGAAACTGTCGCCAGGGTTCGAGTCCCTGTCTCTCCGCAAAATTTTGCAATCAGCATTTGTACTTTTGTATAAATGTTGTTCAGTTAAAAACGGCTTTTCGGAGTGTTTAAAAACTGAAATGGGCAATCGAATAACAGTGAAAACTGTTTTTTCGGGGTGTAGCGTAGCCCGGTTATCGCGCCGCGTTTGGGACGCGGAGGTCGCAGGTTCGAATCCTGCCACCCCGACCATTAAAAGCCAAAAAATCAAGATTGATTTTTTGGCTTTTTTATTTGACCAAGGTGGAAGCAAAGCTTCAAAACCGAAGGGCAAATAAAAAAGCCATCAAATTGCGCCAGCAATTTGGCTTTTAATGAGTAACGGACCCCCTCAGGATCACGAGTCCGAAGGACGAGTAATCCTGATTATTTTGGAACAAAATAAGATCACGAGCAAAGCGAGTAATCCTATAAACCGCTTCAGAATACTGAGCAAAGCGAAGAATTCTGAAAAGGTTGAAACAAATCGGAT
>CBFHUV010000068.1:0-11179 GCA_965659055.1 Polaribacter sp. | reverse complement strand
TCTAACAATCTATCTGCCAACGTACTTTTACCGTGATCGATATGAGCGATAATGCAAAAGTTTCTAATGTTCTTCATCTATACATATGGATTATAAAAATCGTCTGCAAATATAGGTTTTTTGGAGTTGAAAAATTGGAAACTTAAAAAGTTTCAAAGGAGCAGCGTTACAAAGCTCTGAAGCATAAAAGTTCTCGATACAAATTTATTCGTTCCTCAAATTTGTATCGAGAAGTCTGTTAAACTAGTCTTGCCACTCAGCAATAAACAAATTGGTATCACGACCTCCACCGTTATTGCGGTTAGAGGAAAAAATCAGTTTTTTTCCATCGTTCGAAAAAACAGGAAATGCATCAAAGGTTTCACCATGAGTGATACGCTTTAAGTTTTTACCATCGATATCAATCATATACAAATTGAATGGAAATCCTTTTTCTGCTTCGAAATTGGATGAGAATAAAATTTTATCACCTGATGGAAGAAAAAATGGACTCCAGTTGGCGTTTCCTAAGTCTGTTAATTGTTTTAAGTCTGAGCCATCTGCATTACAGATATACAATTCCATTTCTGTAGGTTGCACCAAGCCTTCTTTCAGTAAGTCTTTGTATTCTTTAATTTCTGCTTCGGTTTTTGGTCTCGAAGAACGGAAAATTAATTTGCTGCCGTCTGGTGAGAAAAACGCACCACCATCATAACCCAATTCATAGGTAATCTGTTTTACATCGGTTCCATCAATGTTCATGGTAAACAATTCCAAATCACCGGTTCTCATAGAGGTGAACACAATTTTATCTCCTTTTGGAGATACCGTCGCCTCGGCATCATAGCCAGGCTCATTGGTTAACTGTTTGGTGATGTTTCCTTCTAAATCTGCCACAAAAATATCATAGCTGTCATAAATTGGCCATACGTACTTTCCTTCTCTTCGCAATGGCGCAGGCGGGCATTCCTTCCCTCCTAAATGCGTAGACCCATATACAAAATGCTTGTTATCTGGTAAAAAATAGGCACAGGTAGTTCTTCCAAATCCGGTGCTAAGCATTGGCGGCTTGGTATTTTCAAAGGTTTCACCTACGTTCATTAAAAACATCTGATCACAGTCTACTCCCCAATTTTTATTGTTTGATTGAAAAATAATCTGCTTATCGTCAAAGCTCCAATAGGCTTCTGCGTTATCACCTCCAAAAGTGATTTGTTTCATCGATTTAAAATGCACCTCTTCTGGGTAAATTAGCGTGCCTTCCCATTTTTTAGTTGCTCCTGAAGCAGCATCTGTTTTTGATTTTTTATCTGTTTTACAAGCAAGGATGCTTAGAGTACAAAGTGCGATAAGGATAATTCGTATTTTCATTTTTTGAATTCTGATCTGTATTATGCTAATTATTCTTTATTTTTGACAAAAATAATATTATCTCATGAGAAACATTCTATTTTTATTCATTTTATCTCTTGTAATTTCTTGTACTCAAGAAAGCAAGCAAAAAATAAGCATCGAAAGTGATGCAAGCTTCCTAGCCGATGATGCACTAGAAGGAAGACAAACAGGGACTGATGGTGAAAAAAAGGCAGTCGAATACATTCAAAAACGTTTTAAAGATTTAGGCCTAGAAGGAAAAGGAACCGATGGTTTTTTGCAAGCCTTTAATTTTAAGCCAAAAACCCATCCACATGATGAAATTAAGTTTACCGAAAATGCAGATGGTACCATTACCGGAACCAATGTTATTGGATATATAAACAATAAAGCCGAAAATACTATAATTATCGGCGCGCATTTTGACCATTTGGGTTATGGTGGTGATGGTTCTTTGTACAGAGATTCTATTGCAGCCATTCATAATGGAGCTGATGACAATGCCAGCGGGGTTGCCGTAATGCTTAATTTGATTGATAAATTAAAAGGGAATTACAGCAATAACAATTATCTTTTTATGGCCTTTTCTGGAGAAGAAATGGGCTTATTAGGTTCTAATTATTTTGTAAAAAACCCAACCATCGATCTTAAAAAGGTAAACTATATGATTAATATGGACATGGTAGGTCGTCTCAAGAAAGACAGCACCTTGGCTGTTTACGGAACAGGAACCTCTCCTATTTTTAAGCAGGTATTGAAATCGCATAATGAGAATTTTAAATTGATTCAAAAAGAATCAGGTGTTGGGCCAAGTGACCATACCAGTTTTTATTTAGCAGACATCCCTGTCTTGCATTTCTTTACTGGTCAGCATGAAGATTACCACAAGCCAAGTGATGATTCGGACAAGTTAAATTACGAAGGTATGAGAACCATCGGAACCTATATATACAATATTATTGGTGATTTAAATGACAACGGAAAACTTGCTTTTAGAACTACCAAAAATGAAAGTGAAGAAACTCCTCGTTATAAAGTGAGCATGGGTGTAATTCCTGATTATATGTATGATGGTAAGGGAATGAAAATTGATGGAGTAAGTGAAGGAAAACCAGCAATCAAAGCAGGGGTTAAAAAAGGAGATATTCTAGTGCAGTTTGATGGCGAAAAAATTACAGATATGATGGGCTATATGAAAGCACTTTCGAATACGAAAGCTGGTGATAAAAAACCAATTGTAGTAAAAAGAAGTGGTAAAGAAGTTACCTTAACTATTGAATTCTAAACTCTTTTCAAACAATTATATTGACCTGTTAGATTCATTTCTAACAGGTCTTTTTTTTAAGATAAAATAAGTATTTTTGCGCCATGGTTAAAATTGGAAATATAGAATTGCCCAATTTTCCATTGTTGTTAGCACCAATGGAAGATGTTAGTGATCCACCGTTCAGAGCGTTGTGCAAAGAACAAGGTGCTGATGTGGTGTATACTGAGTTTATTTCTTCTGAAGGTTTGATCCGTGATGCTGCTAAAAGTGTGATGAAGTTAGACATCTATGAAAAGGAGCGTCCTGTTGGGATCCAAATCTTTGGGGCCAATTTAGACGCTATGCTGAGAACCGTAGAAATTGTAGAAAAATCCAATCCAGATATTATTGACATCAATTTTGGCTGCCCTGTAAAAAAGGTAGTTTCTAAAGGTGCGGGTGCTGGTATTTTAAAAGATATTGATTTGATGGTTTCTTTAACCGAAGCCATGGTCAAACACACCAACCTACCCATTACAGTTAAAACCCGTTTGGGCTGGGATCATGATTCTATTAAGATTATCGAAGTTGCCGAAAGATTACAAGATGTGGGCTGTAAGGCCATCTCTATCCATGGGAGAACCCGTGCACAAATGTATAAGGGAGATGCTGATTGGAAACCGATTGCCGAAGTAAAAAACAACCCACGCATGCACATTCCTGTGTTTGGAAATGGCGATGTAAATACGCCTGAAAGAGCTGTAGAAATGCGCGATGTTTATGGCTTGGATGGGGCCATGATTGGAAGAGCTTCTATTGGGTCGCCTTGGTTTTTTAAAGAGGTAAAACACTTTTTTGAAACGGGTGAACATTTGGCTTCACCTAGTATTGCAGAGCGCGTAGAAATTGCACGCAGACATTTGCAAATGGCGATTGATTGGAAAGGGGAAACCTTAGGCGTGGTGGAAACTCGCAGACATTATACCAATTATTTTAAGGGCATTCCTCATTTTAAAGAATACCGTTTAAAAATGGTAACAGAGTTTGATCCTCAAGCTGTTTTTAACGTTTTTGATGAGGTTTTGGAACAGTTTGGAGATACAGTGATTCCGGATTTTTCTTAAATCATAGAATCTTTTTAATTTAAAAAAATAGAGATTCTACTTACTCAAAACCGATACCCTACTTTTAACAACACATACCTAGGCAACAGCCGATAACCATTGGTAAAACTTCCAACATCACTAATTGAAAATTCTTTGAATTCTGTGGTGTTAAAAAGGTTTTTTCCGATTAAGGAAAGACGGAGTCCCTGCTTTTTAAAAGCATAAGTAGCGCTAAAATCTGCAAAGAAATAGTTGGCTTGTTCTTGATTTGGCTGGCCAAAGGCATAGTATTCCGTTTGAATTTCTACATTTAATTTCTCATTGAACGTAAAAAAAAGATCCAAAAAGCTGTTGTAATTGCTAAAGGATTCCTTAAAAGTGGTCGCTACCTGACTGTACTTCCAAGAGGTTCCAAAATGATAATTAAAAAACCCCGAAAAGCCAGAGCGAAGCTCAAAACCATAATTAAAGTTTTTAAGTGATATGGCTCTAAAACTAGAACTATTTACAGCATTGTTATAAAATATATAACTATAGCCAAAATTGAGTTTGATATTGGTGGCAATGCTGCTAAAATACCGATCTACCTGGCTGCTAAACGTCAATACATCTTTGTCTTTGATTAAGGCTCTGGTGGTTTTAACAAAATTGGGATGGACTTCTGAGCTACTCGAAAAATAATCGTGCATTTTGGAATAGAGGATAAAGCTGCTCGCAAAAAATTTATTGCCCCAGTTGCCCAATTGGTAATTAAACATTAGGCTTGAGGCATTCAACAACTCATGCTTTCCGGTTCCTCTAAAAAAAGATCGAAAACCCGTTAAGATATATGAATCATATATTTCTGAAAGCTCCGCATTGCTGCTATTATAAGCATAAGAGACCTCAAATTTATGGTTCTGATTCATTTTAAAGGCAACACCCAACTTTGGGTTCAGCACAAAAGGCTCACTTTTTTGTTGGTTTAGGGTTTTTACAAATTGATGCAGTTCTAGTTTCCCTTTTAAAGAAAACCGATTGATTTTTAGCATATAGTTGCTTTTTAAATAGACATCATAAACCGTATATTTTTGCTCGTTATGATATCCCTTGGGGCTCTCAACTAGATTTTGATCTGTGTAAAACTGCAATCCAGAAAACAAAGCATCTTCTCTATATTGATTGCCAAATTGTATTTGAAACAAGTTTTCTTTGGCAGTTCTTCTCAAATAATGGCCTTCCAAACCCATATAGTTCATGGTATTATCCACTTGCTGTAGCACCTTATTTGCAGTACTGTTCGGAAAGGCTTCTTGATAAAAAAACCGATCAATGACATAGTGTTCTGGTTTGGTTTCATAAAGGTATCTCCCTTTTATTAAAAAAGCCTCTCCTTGCGAAATCTGATGGGTGTAATTGAGTTTTTGGTCAAAAAAAGTCTGCGTGTTTTCTACCTGCTCTTTGGTACTTACTGTATTAAAAATTAAATTTCCCAAATGATCTTCTTCTTTTTGATAATAGTTGGTAATTAATTCTAAGCTTTGCTTTTTTGAAAGCTGATACTGCAAATCAAACTTGCCATAAGCTAAGGTAAACTGCTTCTTTAAATTGTAGGCTTCGGTATTGGTAAACTGAAGGTTTCCTAAATCATAGTGTGCTGTTGAATTTCTGAAAAAGCTTTTCACGTCTCCATTAAAAAAACCCAAGGTCTTTATTTTAAGTTGTTGATTAGGATTGAAAATAGCATTCAAAGACAAGAACTTTGTGTTGTTAAAGTTGGTTCGAGATTCTTTAAAATTAGGAATTTGCTCTTGCAGTCCTAAAAAGCTTTCACTTTTTTGATCCTCACCAATGCCATTAATTTCATCTTTCTGATAAGGTCTTATAAATTCTGACACATCACCAGTGGGATCATAACCAATGGTGTTTTTGTTGGCCAAAAAATAGTATTTGTTCTTTTTTCCAAAGTTCATCACATTTCCTGCAAGGGTGTATCTTTCTTCCTTAGCTAGCGAAGAGCCCAGGTCCATAGTTCCAAACCAGATGCGTTTGGCTTCGGTTTTCAGTTTTAAGTTTAGGGCTATTTTATCAGAGTCTTCGATGCCTTTTAACAAGGTATTTTGAGAATATTTTTCGATAATTTCAATCTTGGAAATCGGATTTGGAGGCATGCTTTTCGTTAAAATTTTATAGCCTTTTTGAAAAAAATCATCGCCCTCCACCATTACTTTTTCAATCTCTTTATTCCCAATCTTAATGGTTCCATCGGCAGCAACTTGGAGTCCGGGAATGTTCTTTAACAAATCCTCCAAGACTTGTTCATTGCCCTTTAAAAAGGAAGCTGCATTGAAAACAATCGTATCCTTTTTTCTTATGATGGGATTGACCGCATGCACCACCACTTCATTCAATTCAAAATTGTCCTCTTTTAAGAAAATCGTTAATTCTTCCTGCAAAGCAAGCTGATTTATGGATCTATTTTCTGTTTTAAAACCAAGCGCAGAAAAACTAAGGATGCCCTCGTTTTTTACCACCCTTTTTATGTTAAATTGGCCTTGTTCATTGGTATAGGTATAGGCAAGAATTTCTGATGTTATGCTGTCTTTTAAAAGAACACTGGCAAAGGCAATTGGTTTTTTCTGTGGGTCTAGCAGAGTTCCTTTTATGTTTTGAGCAAAACCAGAAAGCGTCATTGTAATGCTAAAAAGCAGGGTGACAACAATTCTATGATTGGTTTTTTGAAACATAAAAGAATTCTTTTTAGTCCATTTTTTCAGAAGTTTTCTTTCTAATTACAACTTTTCTCAAGCCAGTTGTTTTCTACTTTTGTAATCTGAAAACTGGCTCCTCGAGGTAATTTTGTCTGAATCTTTTTCTTAATTTCATTGGCCTGATTGCTTTTCATCAAAAACAAAGCTTTACAATCAATAGCAGAGTTTCTATCTAAAGAAACATAGACCAAGCGCTGCTTTTTTATTTTCACCGTTACAAGCTTAAAACTGATGAAATTTTCTGCATCATAGGCTTCTACAATCATCCCAGGTAATCCGTGCAATTTCCAAGGTCCAAATAGCAAGGGTACTTGTAAGGTGTACCAGGCAGTATAATTTCTGCCCTTATAAGTTGCCGTTGCCTTTTTGCAGAGGTAGTTTCCTATTTTTTTCTCCTCTGCACTGAGCTTCCAAAGAATATCATTCATTTTTTCGGAAACCACATATTGGCTATAGGTCCCATTTTTATAGAGGTTTTCGCTCGAAAACATAGAGCGATCCACCATATTGGTTTCTACATTTCCCGAAATTTTATTTCCAGAACGCAGGCTGGCTTTATACACGGTTTCTCCATCAATAACTTCTTGTTTTTCTGAACTCGAACTCGCTTTTTTATTTTCATAATAAAAAATGCTTTGAGTCCCTGTTTTAAACAGGTTTCCTTCTTTTAGTTCTCCATTTTGAAGCACCTGATAAGACAAAAACAAATCAGCAGTTCTTGTCTCTTGGGACGCTATTGTAATACTGGCTAATAAAAACAGAGGTAGGATTAATTTTTTCATAGGATTTTATTTTAAAAAATGTGCCCAAAAACAATTTTTCAAGGTCTTGGGCACAAAAAATTACACAGGTTGAATTCATTTAATAAGCCGATGAAAACAAGCCAAATAGCTTAATTCCCCAGCATTTCAAAAAATTCATTTCATCTCCCGAAATGGTAACAGTCCCTTCAATTAGGGTTCCGTTTTCCAATTTGGTATATACCTTAATGGTACAGGTGCCAATGGTGCTCGCGTTTATTTGTTCCCTTTCTGAACTACTCACAGTTTCACTGAAATTAGTTGGGGCAGCAAAAATGAGGTTTACAGTTAGTATACAAATCCAGAATAAAGTTTTTGTTTTCATGGTAAAACAAGATTTATTCAAAAACTTCGAGCACCTTATTCATCACTCTCCGAGCTTCTAAACAAGTGTCTGCCGTAATGGTAAACTCAATTTTAACTTCATCACCTTCCTCAGTTTGGACAGTGAGTTTGCCTTCAATTTTACATTTTTCTGCCGATGCATCTGTTGGATTTGTCTGTTTGTTGACATTGATTTTCCAAAGAGAGGTCATCGGATGGTTAAATGATTTTGTAGGACTTAGCAAACTGCTTTTTGAGCTTGCCGACTTGTTAATTGCTGGTTCGGTTCCGTTATTTGCCGAAGCAATAGAAACGATTAGCAATAAGCTTAGTGTAAAAATGATCTTTTTCATAGCGATACAATTTTTAGTAAGAATACCCATCACTTTGAATGGGTATTCTCAGTGAATAAAATGTTATAATTTTTTTCAAGTCAGTTATAACCTTCCGACCGTTTTTACGCAAAAAACTTTCTTTTTCATAGAATTTTCCGATCTGCGAGGGGATAAATTCCTCAACAAACCAAATAAAGAAATCCTAAAAAAACAAATGAAACTGTTTGGTTTTTATAAAATTAGCACCTAATTTCATGAATCTAGAAATAGAAATTAAGCAGCTGATTATCAATTGTTCTAAAATAAATTTTAACAGCTAACTGATTAAAAGAAAAAGAAAAAAACTAGGATTCTATAAAATTCTTCGAGATGCTGCTACTGGCAATTTTTGCTGCCAAGTAGCCCAAAATTAGTATGGTAATCGCCACCAAAATTACATTGTAAAAATCAAACTCTACGGGGTATGGGATGGATTTTGTAATCATAAAAAAAGAGAATTTCTTTTGCAACAAGACCAATGAAATCCCTAAAAACAGCCCCACAAATAAGCCAAAAAGCGTCAATAAAAAGCCTTGAAAAACGAATATCCGTTTGATCTCTTTAAGGGTAACCCCTAAACTAAGCAAGGTCTTTAAGTTATCCTTCTTATCTATGATCATCATAATGATGGCGCCAATTACATTGAAGAGGGCAATCATTATAATTAAAGTAAAAACCAAATACGAAATCAAACTTTCAGTATTCAGCACCTGATAGGTTAAGGCATTAAATTGAATTCTTGTTTCTACCTTTAACTCTGGTCCAACAAGTTTTTGAAGTTTCTTTGAAAAATTGTCTGCATTGGCACCATCTTGCAGTTTGATCTCGATGGCGGTCAATTGATTTTTTGAATAATTGAGCAGTTTTCTCGCCAGTTTTAAATGCACAAAAACATATTTGTTAGCAAACTCTTCTAGTCCAGAATATACCCCAATAATTTGTGCATTCACCTCATTAAAGGCTGCACTTTGACTGCTAATATAATTGGTTCCTGGTTTTGGCACTCTAATGTACAATGGCTCTCCAAAATTCAGAATGCCTAAGGATAGTTTTTCAGAAATTCCATATCCAATCACTGCCGAATTTAAAAACTCAGGGTCTAACCATTGCCCTACTGATAAGGTAGAATCTACTCGAGTAACTGAGGTGTAATTATCACTAACCCCTTTGATATACGAAATATGATCACGCTGTTTGTATTGCAAAAACACACGCTCCTCTACCACCTCTGCATAGGCCGCAATTTCTGATTGATCTTTTAATAATTGGGATAATTGGGCGCTGTTTAAAAAAGATTTCCCTTTTACAGCGGTTATTTTTATATCAGGATCTGAACTTTGGAGCATCGAATTGGTAAACAAACGAAAACCTGAAAATCCAGATAAAATTATAAACAAGGCTAAGGTTCCTACAATGACACCAAAAGACGCAATAACCGTAATAATGTTGATGGCATTCTTACTGCTTTTGGCAACCAAATAGCGTTTTGCAATGTATAGTGGAAAGTTCAATAGTCTCTATAAAATTTAAGGCAAGATACAGAAACAATTTATAAAATTACCTTTTTTGTCTTCTCGGTAAAACTTCAGGGTTTTGAATAGGATTTGGGTCCTCTCCTCTAAGCGATTTGTCAATATTCTCTATATAATCTAAAGAATCATCACCGTAAAAACTAAGCTCAGGCATTCTTCTCAATTGATTTCTTGTTCTTTTCGCCAATTCATGTCTGATAAGAACCGTATTTGATTGAATTCCTTTGACCAATTCATCTCTTTTTTCTGATGGAAAAATACTCAAATACACCTTTGCAATGCTCAAATCAGTGGTCACAGTAACCTTAGAAACCGAGATAATAGTTCCTTGCATGCCCTCTTGTGCCGCTTTTTGAAGTACATCAACCAAGTCCTTTTGAATGACTCCAGCGATTTTTTTCTGTCTGTTTGTTTCTTCCATACTGCAAATTTACACATAATTCCCAAAAGAATGTTTATTTTTGAAGGATAGAACCCAAAGAATGGATAAAATAGAACATATAGGAATCGCCGTAAGAGATTTGGAGAAATCCAATGCCGTTTTTGCAGCCTTATTTGGCAAAGCCCATTACAAAACAGAAACCGTAGAAAGTGAAGGCGTAAAAACTTCTTTTTTTGATGTAGGACCTAATAAAATAGAGCTTTTAGAGGCTACAAAGGACGATAGCCCTATCGCAAAGTTTATCGAAAAAAAAGGTGAAGGAATCCATCATATTGCCTTTGCAGTTTCTGATATTTATGCAGAAATGAAGCGCTTAGAAAAGGAGGGTTTTATCTTGTTAAATGCCGAACCAAAATTTGGAGCCGATAACAAGTTAGTTGCCTTTTTACATCCAAAAAGTACCAATGGAGTTTTGATAGAATTGTGTCAAGAACGCTCAGAACTTTAACAAAAATACTGCAATTTGCCTGGCTATGATTGCGCCTGATTTTTTGTATCTTGCCAGCATAAAACGAATTAAAATCTATGGCTAGTTCATTTGATACCTATCAAAAACGAAGATTGCGCTCCTCCTATTTTTCTGTTGTGATTAGCATCGCTTTGGTCTTGTTTATGGTGGGTGTTTTAGGTTTGGTTTTATTAAAATCTACACGTGTAGCCAACCTTTTTAAGGAAAAAGTGGCTATGACCTTGTTTTTAAAAGACAATGTTTCCTTTAAGCAAATTGAAGGTTTAAAAGCCTCCCTTGAAAAAGAAGACTTTACCAGAAAAATAATCTATACTTCAAAAGCACAAGCAGCAAAAATCCACAGCAAAGAATTAGGCGAAGATTTTCTAAGCTTTTTAGGCACCAACCCACTTAAAAATGGTCTTGAAATTTATATGAAGGCAGATTTTGTAAGCCCAGAAAAAATGGCAGAAATCGAGAAACGCTTTCAGAAGAATGCCTTTGTTGATGAGGTTTCGTATGACAAACCTTTAATTAGTTTGTTAACCAAGAACATTCAAAAAATTAGCTTTTGGTTATTGGTCATCAGTGCCTTTTTTGGTTTGGTTTCGATGATTTTAATTAACAGTGCTATTCGACTTTCTGTCTATTCAAAACGATTTAATATTAAAACCATGCAAATGGTTGGAGCCACGAAAAGTTTTATTCGCAGACCTTTTATTTGGCAGGCTATTAAGCTCGGGCTCATTGGGGCTATAGTGGCGAGTATTGGTTTGGGAGTTGTTATATATTATGCCAACGAAA